>NZ_SPHM01000041.1:0-25589 GCF_005844125.1 Pseudoflavonifractor sp. BSD2780061688st1 E11 | reverse complement strand
CATAAATCTCTATTTTGTTAGCTGAAATATTGAATTTTCAAGGTGCGAAGCCCATTTAAGGTATGGGAAGTCTTAGTAACTAACATTGTTTTGCCACCAATAAAAAATGCTACCGCATCAGCAATTATTAGAATCCAACCTAAAGCTTTTAAAAATTGCTTTGTTTTTTTACGCTTTTCTTTTTCTATTGTTTTTGACATATTTTTGATAGTTGTATTCTCATTACATATAGATTTATAGAAATTCTTTTCTATCCAGTTTAAAGCAGGTACATACTTTGATACATCTTTGTTCTGTTCAACTAACTCACCAAAATCCACAAGATCTATTTCATGTTTTATAAGTGTATCATATAAAATATCATAATTTACATACACTTGCTCCAGAGTAACAAGTCTATTGTACATCTTATCAATTAATATGACATCTGTTCTACCATTTAATGGAATCATTAAAATACAACGAATATCATTATATTTTATATGCTGAGTTTTCTTAACCAGATAGCTAAATACAATTTCATCTTCATTTACTACAATTATTTGTTTCTTGTATGCCAAAATTAAAGCAATACCTAAAAATACAAAAGGCATAAAACATATCGCAACCCCCATATTTCCTGTAACAAATGTTACCAGTACGATTATTAAAAAAAGAACTGTTGTTACTATTCCTAAATTTTTTACAAATTTACTTAATCTAATGACATTATCCATAAACTCAATCTCCCTATATGATTCACATTTTTCATTTTTTACGTTCTAATTTCTTCTTATCCTTTTTTATTTCTGCAATCTTTACTTGCAGCCAGTCCACATTTCTATTTCGGGCAGAAATTTTAGCGATTTTTTTCTGATTTTTATATAAAATAAAAGCTTCTCCAAATAAATTCTTTTTTCTTTTCATCTGGGTAATATCCGTTAATCTTATTTTACAGTTCTTCCTTAAAAATCCATTTCTATATAGCCATCCATCCTTGACAATTGTTTTGTCCATTAAAACATAAAATAAATTTCTAATTATCTTTTCATAAGTTCTTATAACACCGATATATCCCTATTTTACAGGCTTTATCGGTGTTTTCTTTTTGGCAGATACTTCTTATAACCACTCATAAATCTGCATTCTTACTAAGTCCGTTTTCTTTTGGAAATATTTTTTCAATGTCACGAAAGCGGTTTGCACAGAATATATGTGGTAAAATATTCCAAGCGTGAATGGAATGGTCGCAACCGCTGTTTGTTATTGTGAGTTGTCCCCATGTTACTGCCGAATTGAACGCATTATTTAAATAGCTCATATCCTTTTCTTGTAATGCTAAGTAACTTCCTAAATAAACAATCTTTTTTCCGAAATTTTCATGCAATAATTTCAGCCATATAATAATCTGTTCTTCTGGCTTTTTACTTTGACAGTATTTCGTATACTTCTTTAATCGCTCATCAATATATGCGTTCATGTTGGCATATCCAAACATTTTATCCACATTTTGTAAATATAGTTTGATAAGTTCCTTTTTTTCCATAGAGTACCTCGTTTCACTTATAAAATTTTGCTATTTGCTACATAAATGCTTTCAATCCCATTAGAATAAGTATAATAGCAATATATACACCCCACTTATCCCAATTATAAGTGTCATAATAAAATTGAAAACAATACAAACTTTCTTCTGATTTAAAGAAAAATGTTCAAATTTTTCAAGGTTGTATTGACGAATATAACTTTTAGTAATTATGGAATAAATTGAATAACCAATAGCAATGATACTTGAAATAATAGCAATAATATCAGTCATTTTACAATCCATATCTTCCCTCCTAAAAAGTTTGCATATCATTACCACAAAAATTAAAATATTATAATGTTTAAATTTATTGTTTTTCTTTTGTGAAATAGATACTTTTTATATCACATCTTATAAAATGCGGTTTTGCCTTGTAAATACAGCGTTTTCCGCCTGTTAGTGTATAGTGTCTTTTGTTTTTTGTGCCCCCCTTGTTAGATAACGGGGGCTTAATCTTCGCTCGCCACAGGCTCGCTCACAGACGAAGTAAACCAGCCACTTGCAAGACATGGCAGAAAAATCTGAAAGATTTTCCTGCCACCGTGTCTGGATCACTCCGTCTGCCTAACTAATAATATAGTATTATGTAAAAATGTCATTTTATTTAGGTACATCTACCGAATAGCTTAAACAGTCACCTCTTTTGTTACTTTGTAAGTCATTGTAATACCATAGATACATGACTCTGTCATATACATTGATTTCAATTACACCGTCCGGTTTTTGTCCTTCTACTTCCAATGAATAGATTTCTTTATCATGTGCATAGCCGTAAACAAAACGCTTGCTTGGATAATCGGGGTTTAAGTCTTGTTGGAAATCACTTAATTTCAAAGAAGAGTGAATAAGCTCTGTAATATCATCTAACAAAATTCTATCTCGTTTCGTTGTAACCGGTGTAGCATTTATAAATGCGTATTGTGTATGCCCATTCTGTATCTGCTTTTTACAACGAGCCATTACTAAGCCTTGAATATCATCGTTATCATTTCCAGCCCGATAGAAAATCGTATCATATTTTTTGCCTTGCCATATATGCAAGGTTTCATCAACATGATTAAGAAAATCAGCAGGAACCGAAAGTTCCTCATTTTCAGCATTCAAAGTGGAAAGTTGAATAGCTTCTTCAATCGTGTCATAATATACAAGCTTGGCATTATTTTTATCATAATCATTTATCGTAAATTCCACGTATTCATTATCTTTATTTTCTTCTTCCGGAACATAAGTATAACGACCATTTTCAATATGGTCATCATATTCAACATCAACAAATAACCCAATCCCTATCAGAGCTACAAAAATCAAAGAAATCGCTCCAATTATGATTAACATTATTTTCAAAAATTTTTTCATGGCATACACTTCCTTAATCACTTCAAGTTTATCTATTATTATTTATCATATTATATCATTAGAAAATTGAGTAGTCATCACTTTTCTAGTATCTGTCAGAATATTTTTTATTCCATAAATTATCAAGAGTGTAAACATTGCTACGCAACAAGCTCTTGACAATTCATGTCCTAAAAAATGATTAATAATCAAGCAGAAAAAGAATAGTTATACTGTATTACAGCAACAAAAAAGACATCTCATATTCTGTATGAAATGCCAATTTTGCCTTTATTTATGCTGTTTTCTCTGTCGTATCAAGGTTCTTTCATTCGTAGTAAATTAGTGGTAAAATTCTTTTATTTTTTGTTTCATATTGCTTAAAATCCCTGTGTTTATGCGGATAATTCGATTTTTACTCTTTTTGGGATAAAAACTGCATCACAATATCGAACCAAAATATAAAAATCAATTTTATCTCTTTATCATAATTATATACATCAACTAACCACATTGTAAAGCAAAAAGCAAGCCATTTTCAGACTTGCTTTCCACCAGATTACTGCACCTTATTGCCAAATCATCTCCTTATTCAAAATTCCCTTTTCACACTCTTGTATAGTATTTATTTGCTACCCATTCCATCTGTTTATCTGCCTTCAACTCTTCCTTAATCCCCTGTGTCTATTTCATTTGCTCTACAATTGACTATTATTCCAGCGATTATATAAAAACCATAACCAATACAAAATATGGAAACGGTGCTTCTAACTATACCGCTAAAGCCTTTCGCCATTATCCCGAAAATAGTACTCCAGCAGAGAAATAGCGCCAGCAGACATAAAAAACTCGAACCCCTTGTAAAATGGGCATCAGAAGTTTTCTACCCGTTATTCTTGTTCTATAATTCAAGTGAATCTTCTGAATCTATCCACATCTGTAAATTGCCATCGAGATATAATCTTGCATATTCTAAAGGCTCATCCACAGCCAATGAAGTAAGCGCACATTCTGATCCATATGTGGTTTTTAAATCTTTTTCAGCTCCCCAGCAATCAATGCGAAGCATATATCCAACACTTATGCTTTTCTCTTTTTTTCATTCTATCACAAGCTCACCATTAATCATCATTTTTTTGATATTTTTTCTTTTCCCCCACTGTAAAACAGGCTCTCAGCGTTTCGTTATATAGAGGGGTACACATACAGAGCAAGATCCACCCATGTTTAACGGTATTGCCATTTGGCCTCCCGTCAACCTATGGGTTTTATCTTAATGGGGATCTCCCCATACCCTCTCAATAACAGACGTTTCACTTGTCTGTTGGTTCCACCTAAAGGTGTTCACAGCACTATTTCTAATATCGGAAGGGACAGCCGATATTGAAATACGTGGACTCCCGGTGGGAGGAATAGTCTCAGCGGAAGGAGGAGTATGAGAACAAAAAACAAAGATAAAGAACTGAATCACAGATATTTTATAGGATTACGTCTTACAGATGTCGAACTTGATTTATTAGATCAAGGTGCAGCTTGTTTGTCCATTAGCCGATCAGAATATCTGAGAAAACTACTACTTGAAAAGCAAATCAATCACCAAATTGAAGTTGTTGCAGACATGAACGATCTCAGAAAACTGGTCAGTGAATATGGAAAAATCGGATCGAATCTCAATCAGATTGCCAAGCATTTTAACAGCGGTGGCAGTCAGTCACGTGCTATAGAAAATGAAATCCATCAGTGCATCACTGACTTATTCCTACTGAGAAAAGAGGTACTGAAACTGGCAGGTGGTATGAATGGCAATCGTAAAACACATTAAAAGCAGAAATGCAAATTACTCAGCTGCTATCAATTACCTTCTGTTTGAACATGATGAAAAAACCGGGAAAAAGATTGTAGATGAATCCGGTCGAAGCATCTTGCGAAAAGAGTTTTATATGGATGGACTGAACTGTGATCCGATGTCTTTTGACAAAGAATGCGAACTGACAAATGCTCATTTTCATAAGAATAAGAAACGTGAAGACATCAAAAGTCATCACTACATTATCAGCTACGATCCAGCCGATGTTACAGAAAACGGTCTTACCGGAAAGAGAGCACAGGCAATCAGTTTGGAACTTGCAAAGCAGATGTTTCCCGGATATCAGGCACTGGTAGTTACTCACACCGATGGCCACAATGAATCCGGAAATATCCATACTCACATCGTTATCAACAGTGTGCGAAAGACTGCAGTGGAAAGGCAGCCATATATGGATAAACCACATGAGGAAGCCGCCGGTTACAAGCATCGTTCCACTGATAAATTCATGAGCACTTTTAAGAAAACTGTCATGGATCGGTGCCAACAGGAAGGACTTCACCAGATAGATCTTCTTGCTCCGGCTGAAAGAAAAATCACGCAGAAAGAGTATCAGGCACAGAAACACGGCCAACAAAAACTTAATGAGATCAATCAGAAAATCATCGAAGATGGTCTCAAACCAACATCCACCGTGTTCCTTACACAGAAAGAATATTTACGAAATGCGATTGATGAATGTGCTGCCACATCCAATAGTTTTGATGAATTCCAATCTAAACTTCTGGAACAATTTCAGATCTCTGTGATTGATCATCGGGGCAGATACAGCTATCTTCATCCTGATCGACAGAAGCGGATTACTGAACGTGCACTGGGAACACGATATGGAAAAGAACACCTGGAACAGACCTTCTTACGCAAGGATCCATTGACCATTCTCTACGTCAGATCTCACCTTCGCCTGGTTGTAAATCTCCAGACAAATGTGAAAGCAATGCAGAGCCCGGCTTATGCTCATCGGGTAAAACTTTCTAACCTGCAGCAAATGGCAAATACCATTATCTATGTGCAGGAGCATGGATTTGATACGCAGTCAGATTTGAAAAATACACTGCTTGCAGCAAAGCAGGAACTGAAAGAAATGCAGACACAGTTTGCTCAGCATCGGTCCAATCTAAGGACTCTCAACGATCAGATCCGCTACACCGGACAGTACTATGCAAACAAGGAAGTTTATTCCCAATTTTCAAATGCAAAGTACAAAGGAAAGTACCGGAAAGAACATGCGAAAGAAATTCAGAAATATGAAGAAGCCAGAGATTGGCTGAGATCCTTTTATCAGGATGGAAAGATGACAAGCCTAAAAACCCTGACTTTACAAAAAGAAAAACTGCAACAGCAGATAGCTTCCGAAGAAGAAGCAATAAGCAGCTTGAAAGAAAAATTAAAAGATCTGGACACTGCCGATCAGAATGTTGATGCCATTCTTCAGATGCAAATTCCAGAACCAGTGAAATCAAAAACCAAAGATCTCGAACGATAACTATTACAAAACAAAGGAGGAACTATCACATGACACAAGAAGAATTTAATGTTGTATTTGAACTTCAGATGAGAAAGTGTGCCGATATTCTGGCACATAAAAAGAAAGAATATACCGGTGATAATATTGACCGCCTCAGTGCATTCAAGATTGCTGCCGCTTTACAGAACTGTGATCCAAAAGCAGCACTGGCCGGCATGATGTCGAAACATGTCGTATCCCTTTACGATATGTGTTATTCCACTCTGTTACATTTTGACATGGAACAGTGGGATGAAAAAATCACAGACTGCATCAATTATCTGATCCTTTTAAAAGCTCTGGTAAAGGAGGAACAGGCCTATGGATCACATTGAAACAGCTATCTTAAACTGCTATGGAATCCGGGAAGCAGAACAAAATATGGTCTTTGCTGCCAGGCTCACACAACACGGTCATACGATTCAGAGCATGGCAGATCTGATGGACCTTTACCATCAATCCTACAGTCAGAAGACCGTAGAAAACATTGCGGGGCTTCCACATCCAACCGTACAGAAATTCATGGTCATTACCGTGGCTGTTGTTGGTGCAAGCAGACGCTTCCTGGCACAGATCACAAGGCATCAGAACGAAGTAAAGTACATGAGTGCATCTCTGCAGTACAGCAATTATTCCGGTCACGCTGCATTTGCTATTCCATATGGGATCATGAAAGCAGATAAAGAAATCCAGGATATTTACAAAAAAAGCTGTCAGTCAGATCTGGACCACTATACAGAACTCTGTGCCTTAGGCATTGATCATGATTCAGCCGGATATGCCACACCTCAGGGACTTCGAAACGTACTGATCATCAGTGCAACGCCTTACCAGTGGAAGCATATGATCGGTCAGAGAACCTGCAGAAGAAATACGGATGAAACAAGGATTGTGATGCTACAGATCTGGCAGAGATTGTACAAATTAAGCCCGATTCTTTTTGCACCGGATCTGACCGGTCCATTCTGTCAGAGAGGAAGCTGTATGGAAAAACAGATGTCCTGCCAGAATCCTATTTCAAAACTTTGGATACCGTCAGATATCTTAAAAGCAGATTATCCATTGCTCATCAGAAGGGAGGTGAGCAGCCATAAAGATTAAACTGATTGACTTTGGTCTGAAAGCAGATCATTATCCCTTCCGGCCACATGAAAATGATGCCGGTGCTGATGTATTCATGCCTTATGATTGCGTATTAAAACCAGGTGAGGTTGCAAGAATTCCACTTGGATTTGGTCTCATCATCCCCGATGGATTTGCCGGATATGTCTTTCCACGAAGCAGCATGGCAGCAAAAGGACTGGTATGCGAACTTCCACCGATCGACTCCGGTTACCGTGGTGAGATCCATGCCATTATCAGCAACGTAAGCACATCTTCTCAGACCATTCATAAAGACACACGCGTCGGTCAGCTGGTGATTACACCAGTCGTGATCGCAGATTTTGTCCTGGACCTTGGTAATGAACGAGGAACCGGGGCTTTTGGAAGTACAGGAGAATAATACTATGATTACATTTGGAAGAAAATTAAAACACTTAAGACAGAAAAATCATCTCACCCAGAAAGAACTCGGCATGGCTGTTGGATTTCCAGAAAGCTGTGCTGATGTCCGGATTTCTCAGTATGAAAGCGATGTCCGAACACCGAAAGAGGATCTTATGAAACTCTTCGCATCAAAACTCGGTGTTCCGGTTGAACTCTTTACCGTACCGGTACTCTCAGAACCCAGGGAGTATGAGGCAGCGGAGTATTGGAGGTATGAGTTAGGGGCAGAACTAGATTAAGTGTCATAATACTGAAATGAGGCAACGGCTTTTCCGCTGCCTCTCTCTTATCATTTTTTGGGGTAATAATTGAAAATATCCTGCGTTGAGCAATCCTCTTTTTCTGCGCTTTATCTGCATATCTATATATTTCATTTTATTTCTGTTCCATCGATAAAAAGCACATATTTATCTAGATTATGAACAATATCATAATCTTTTCCATATTCAATCGGTCTAAATTCTATCTGCATAATGGATTTTCCATTTTCGATATCTTCTTTCCAAGAATATACGGTCATATCAAGGCTGGTTGCATATCCATGATCTGTAGAAAATTTTATTGAATGAAATGAATTCTCTTTGTACATTTTTAAAAGCAGTCTTGCAAATGCTTCTTTATCAGAAATATTTTTTCTGTTAGCAACTACTGTAAGATTTTCATCTCTATTCATAGAAAAACTGCCAACTACATCTGGCTCACCTTCTTTATACTTTAATAAGCTTTTTCCAATTATCATTCCAACAATAATCGAAAAAACGATAGCAACAAATACAAGTGTTATATTATTTTTCTTCATTTTATTAAGTTCCTCAGAATTATATATAAGTCTTTAGAACTACTATATCATATTTTCACGTTAAACCAAATAAAAAAGAAGAGCAATAAGCCCTTCCATCTTCTTATTCATGTATTTATTCCACCAATGCCCTCACCGCATTGATAATTCTCTGTTGCTTTTCTTTAGGTAGTTTCTCTATCATTTCAGATAATTCATTCGTAACGCCAGTAACCGAATGTGTCACAACATCAATCAATAGTGTATCTGCTGAAACATCTAATGCATTTGCAATCGCAATAAAGGTATCAAGTTTTGTTACTTTCAGTCCTCTCTCTATAACACTTACATGAGTTGGACTTAAGCTTACCAGTGCTGCCAATTCTTCTTGTGTAAGATTCTTAGCTTCCCTTGCAGCTTTTATTCTCTGACCAACCGCCTTTAAATCCATTGTGACACCTCCTTTAGAACGATAATTCGGTCTAAAACTAGTATAACGATTGATCTTTAAAACATACAGAATCTACAGATTGTTAACTTGTTCTTTAGAACTATTTTAAATTAAAAAGGCCCAAAAGGGCACTTTCCCTTTTGAGCCTATACACTTTATCAACTAACGTATTTTGCTTTCATTTTTCCTCATGGTCATGAGGCTTTTTTCTCTTAAATCGCATTCTATGAATCCTTTGATTGTTCTTTCTGTTCTTCAATAATTCGTTCGGTTGCTTTATGAATCCTATCCTTGGAATAGGGTGGTCTTAAATTCAATGATAACCGTCCCTTTCTGATCATATACGTTTCACTGCCATCTTCCGAAGCTCCTTTCAACCAGCAATCATCCGGACACTTCTCAGCAAAGGATCTCAACCGTTTCTGCAAGCTCTGATTGAAGGTATACACATCATAGAATCCGTCATCTTCATTGGTCAGAATAATCGTTTCTTTTTCACACTTTAACCTTCGCATATTCTACCCCCGCTTTCTTTCCATTTCCTGATCCAGGTACTTTGGTATCGGCTTTCCGGACCGACGAGCAATAGCAATCTGTTTCTGATGCAGTCGTTTAATCACGGATCTTCGTTTCTTAGGTTTGCCATCCTGTTGATTTCTGGGAGTCTGTTTGTTGCTGCGGGCATTAGAGATCTTTTCTGGATTCTTCTTCTGATTATTTACCAGACCGTCCACCATATCATAATTGGCTTCGGTACCGGATTCTCTGCTTCGTTCATAAGTGCCGTTCTGGTAGAACTTCTGGTAATGTTCCAGACGGATTTTACCATCTTGTTTTAACTGTTCGACTGAATTTAGCGGTGCCTGCTGTTGAATGTAATTATGGATCTTTTGTTTTGTTTTTTCGTCGAATTTCTTACATTCTTCGACAACCATTTTTCCATAGGCATCCAGGATAACACCTTGAGCCTGATCCCGGTATACTTGATGCTCCATCAGATAAAACTGTTTCCCGTTGATGATGATGGTGTCTGTTGCAATCCAGTTCCCTTTTTTTCCGTCAATTTGATAATTCTCAGTCTCCATAGTGATCAGTGCGCCCGATGTATTGATACGAATGAATCCGGCCAGATACTGTGGATAGTTCTCATCTACATAGTAGCAGTTGATTTCTCCATCCCTGTTCAGTACAAGTACGTCACTGACTTCGCATTGCTTTTTCATTCGTTTCCAGATGTCAGCGACTTTTTCTTCTTCCTGCATTTCATGAATCGAGATTACTCGGTAATTTTCGACAGTAATCGACACATTCTGCTGTCTTGCTTCTTGATATGGCAGATGCCACAGTGCTTTTCCTGCTGTCTGCTGATCTACTCGGTAGACTGCAAATTGATTAAGCTTCATAGGCATCGTCCTCCAAGTTATTCAGATAATAATTCAGATCCAGAGAATAGTAGTATTTGTCTTCGATCTGCTGTAATTTTCCAACTGTAGAATTGATGATCTCAATTATTTCATCATTCTCAGAATCACTTTCTTCCTGTTCCAAAACTTCCAAAGCTTCTTTCAGTGTTTGGATTGTTTCTTCCTTTGTGTGCTGCTGGAAGATAGCAGTAATAGTCAGTTCGTTTTCTTCCAGGTTTACATTTCTCATAGGCTCATTTCCCCCCTTTTCTTTTTCGGTATTGGTTTCATCTGTATATTCAGCTCCTTCTCGTTTTTTTCTTCGCTTATATTTTTTTCGTTATCCACTTTCTTATTGGATTCCAGAGGATTTTCCACATTTGGATGTCTTTCTTCCAAGTATTTTTCCACACGACTGATTGCATTTTGCACATAAGAATTTTCTCTAAATCCAGGAATCGAATTCAAAAATTCTTTCTGTATTTTTCCTTCAATCATCAGACTCTGCATTCCTTCATAATCACTTCCGTCTTTCAGATCAAAGCCAACACATTTCAGTCCATGCATACGTTCTGATGGGATTTTCTCATAAGCTTCCAAGGCTTCTGGTAATGTCAGGTCATAATGTACTTCACCCATTACAGGAAATTCAGCACATTCAGCCGCATAAAAGCTGATACATGTAAGATCATTTTCATAATCCACATTTTCTATTTCCGGGACAATATCGAGTATTTTTTCTCTTTGTGCTGCAAAGTCTGGAAGTTCTGCAAATCCAAATCGATCCACGTAATATGCCTGCATATCCCCACCACGGTTTGTAATGATAACATCACTGACCGACATAGAATGTGCTTTATAATCTGCCGGTGGATTATCGTTGAACATAGCGTACAAATCATCCAGCTTTTCATTTTCATGTAATCTGCCAGAATAGACACATTTATAATTGTCCGCATCGATTGTAATGCCATCTTCTTTGACCATTGTCATATTCATAAATAAATGTTGTTTTCCCGGTGTGCCTTCATCCACATGGTAAATCGCATAGCGGTCACCATTCCCTCTGAACATTTCTTCCTCTAGGGTATAATCAAACTTAAATGGATACAAAGCCCGATCAACTCTTTCCGAAATATCCGTTCCTTCTGCAATCGTATCTTCCAGCCAATCTTTGATATCTTCCCATGATTCAAACTGCAAATACCCAGCAATTTCATGTGTCCCATCCGGTGCCAGTACAATATGTCCCGGTTTGCTTTCCCGATAATCATAGCGGTATCCGGCTGCTTCCAGTGCATCTACCAGAATGCCGTATTTTTCATGTAATTCTGTTTTTTGTTTTTCTTCAAGAATGATTTCCAGTTCTTCTGTAAGCTGATCGATCATTTCACCGGCTGTCTTGCGGATCACATCCATAGATGCTTTCATTTCCTTCATTTCCCGGCTGCTGCTCCAACCTGCAATATAAGGAAAACTGTAATCCGATGTATCCAAACCAAAGGAAGAACACACACAGTAAGCAACGGATTCTGCTTCAACCTCTTTTGTCAGACGGTCTTTTTCTACACCCAGGCTTTCCATGATTTCCTTGTCATGCAGTTTAGCATGGGCTGTTTCATGAATAGTAGTCTTTAAGGTCTGACTTTCACTGAGCCCTTTTTTGATCACGATTTCCTTGTCTGCATTGTGATAATATCCATTGGCATTGCCATCGATCTCATCGAATCGAATCGGCACTGGGGATATTTTCTGAATAGCCTGCATGAAAGAATCAAAATCCTGTACAGCTGCAGTCAGTAATTCCGGTGCTAGTGTCTGGATTGGTTCCCCGGATGTCTGAGCAATATCAAAGACGGTAACTGCTTTAAAATGTGGAACTGTAACTTCCACTTTTTCAGTCTTAGGTTTTCCATCAGTTCCCATGATTGGTCGCTGATTTTCATCCAGAACCTCTTTTTCCTTCATTTTCTTATATGGTGCCGGTGCAATGATTGTAATTCCTTTTTCCCCTTTCATGACCTGTCTACCCATGGACTGCCAGTTTTTGTAACTGGTAACAAGTGTGGCATCCGGTCGTTGCATGGCGATCAGCATTGTATTATTAAAGGAATAATTGTGAAACTTTGCCATGGTTTTAAGAAATTCCTGATAGCGGTTACTTGTAAAAAGTTCTTCCACACCGGATTCCAGTGACTGCATAATGCTGTCCATATCTTTTCCCTGGACCGGCAGTGGAATAGTAGTAGTTTTTTTTTGTTCTGTCATAATACTCCTTTCCAAAAACGCCCTACGACATTGTGCTTATGCCGCAGGGCTTTTTATTAGTTGATGAGATGATTATTTTTTATTAGAGTTCCATATCGTGCTTCTTTGTTTTCGGTTTCTGATCCGGCTGTTCTTTTCCAACTTTCTCTGTTTTTGCAACCTGCGCTTCTTTTTCTTTCTGACGTTCTGTGAACCTGTCTGCCTTTTCAAAGACGTGATCCTTTGTGTCAAAGTGATATACATCATTGGTAAGGCGTTCTGCTGGTGCTACCTGAGTGGCATTAACTTCTTTTACCATATCTCTTAACATTTCCGCATCCACTTGACCGTCATCCGGCAAGATCAGCATTTGATGGATGGATGATGGCAAAATGAAGAAATCATTTCCCAGAAGTTCCCCCATGTTATCCATGAATTCCGGATAAAAGATCACACTGGCTCCATCAATTCTTTCTGTATTCGTAACAACAAAGAATGTCGGCATCTCGCTTGACTCCTGCAATGTTTCTAGCAGCATTTCACGTTCATCTGGTGTCAGCATGAGAATATTTTTCTGATATATTTCATCTATCAGTACACCTATACTTGATACCTCTGGGACCATGACACGCGGTGAACTTTTCATAGCGTCTTCATGAATCTGCTCCTGTGTCACTCCATATTCCTTCATCATTTCATTTGTAATCAGCATGGAACTTAATCCATCCTGATTCTTGCCTACTGCCACATGATAGGTAATTGCAAGATCTTCCTTTAACTGGTGTGGCACAATTTCGAGGACTTCCTTATTTGCTTCGGCTGATGACACACGGATAAACAGCTTGTCCTTCACATCTTCATAGTTTAAAATAGCTTTCAGATCAACCTGTATCGGTGCCTCAATAACTATATCTGCAATCTTTCTGCATACAGTTTCCATTGTTACGCCAGGCTGTGCTTTATATGCTTCATACAGCCGGTTAAGATTGATCGTCGGGGTAAGCATCTCACCTTCTTTTCTCACCATCAGTCCCGTATAGGCACGGTTCAGTTTATGACACTCCATCGTTGATACCTCTGCATTCTCATAATCCCTTGGTAAAAAGAGTTTGATATTGTCCTTTACTTCATTTACAAATTCATTAAAATTCATTCTTCGTTTTCTCCTCTAATCTGTTTTCTTATTTCTTTTTGCTTTTGTTTTTTGGTTTCTTTTGTGGAAAGGATAAAGAGAAATTCACCCTTCCGGTTTCATCTGCATCCATATGAAGATCTGCCTCAAAGTACATATTTTTCTTTCTGGAATACAGGTCTTTTACATGCACACTTCCGTTTTTCAGAAGTTCTGCAGCCATCTTTTTATCCATGGTTTTTTCCATGCTCTGCAGATAGCGGTTATCTTTCCAGAGAGCAAAGTGGCAATCGTGGTTGCTGCAATAGAAGTTGGTCTTGCTTTCGTATACCAGGCTGCCGCATACCGGACAGGTTCCAATGCTTTCTCTGGTCTGAAATCTTCTTGTTTCTTCTTCGGAGATCGCATCACATCCATTCAGCATCATGGTGAGCATATTTTTGATCCCAGTCATAAACTGTTCCGGTGCAATTTCTCCATGCTCCATCAAGAGCAGCTGATTTTCCCATTCTGCAGTCATACTTGCAGATTTCAGGAAGTCTGGCAGGATCTCCACAAGGACTTTTCCATCATCTGTTGGAAGGATCTGTTTTCCTTTTCGGGTGGCATATTGGGAATAGATCAGTTTCTCGATGATACCGGCTCTTGTTGCCGGAGTTCCTAATCCTTTCTTTTCCGTATCTTCATCGAATTCCTTATTTCCAGCTGTTTCCATTGCCGCAAGGAGCGTATCTTCACTGTATGGTTTTGGCGGTGATGTGAAATGTTCTGTCTTTTCTGCAGCTACAGCATAGAAAGTCTGTCCTTTGGTTACTTTCGGAATCCTCTCTTTCATTTCTTGATCTGGATCTGCTATTGCCATGCGGTCCTTATTTTTGAAGCAGTTTTCAAAGATTTTCCATCCATCCTGCAGGACAGTTTTTCCTTTTGTCTTGAAGACTTCTCCCTGGCATTCCACTTCAATCTCTGTTTCCTGGTAAATGTGATCTTTACTCATTGCCATGACCGTATGGACTGCGATCAGAAACAGAATCTTTTCTTCCCAGGATTTCAGTTCATCCATATGGCAGGATGTAAGTTCCATCGTTGGGATGATTGCATGGTGATCTGTCACTTTGCTGTTATTCATGACTTTCTTCACATCTGGCTGTTCCGGCTGATCGAAAGGACCTGTCAGCTGATATTTCTCATAAATCTGACGTACCACATTTCTTGCGGTCTGCTCCATATCTTCGGTCAGATACTGACTGTCCGTTCTTGGATAAGTGATCAGCTTCTTTTCGTACAGGCTCTGGGCGGTATCTAATGTCTGTTTGGCTGTCATTCCATAGATACGGTTTGCTTCTCTCTGCAGTGTGGTCAGATCATAAAGCTTTGGGGCTTTTACTTTCTTTTCGGCTTCTTTTACAGCAGTGACAATAGCTTCACTTCCCTGGCATCTGCTTCTTAACTGTTCCGCCTCATCCGGATCAAAGATCTTTGACTTTACTGCCGGAATTCCGTCACAATCCAGTTCCACATTGAAATACTTTTCTTTTTGGAAATTGCTGATCTGTCCGGCACGTTCCACCAACATGGCAAGTGTCGGTGTCTGAACCCTTCCAACGGTCAGCTTTTTGAAGTACTTTGTGGTGTAAGCTCTGGTTGCATTCATTCCTACCAGCCAGTCAGCCTGAGAACGGCATACAGCAGCTTCGGCCAGATGTCGGTATTCCTCTGCGGATCTCAGATGCTGCATTCCATCAAAGATTGCTGAATCTTCCAGAGAACTGATCCATAATCGTTTCACCGGCTTTTTACTTCCGGATAAGTCATAGACATGTTTGAAGATTAATTCTCCTTCACGTCCGGCATCACAGGCATTTACGACGTATTCAATTTCCGGACTGTTGAGCAGTCTTTTTAAGATATAGAACTGATCTTTCTTATCTTCTGAGACTGTAACTTTCCAGTCTTTCGGGATGATCGGGAGATCTTCATATCTCCACTGGTTAAATTTTTCATCGTAAGCATCCGGTGAAACATACTCGACCAGATGTCCGAAACACCAGCTGACCATACAGTCGGTTCCTCTTAAATATCCGTCTTCTCGTTCCTGTGCTCCAATCACTTCTGCGATTGCTCTTGATACACTTGGTTTTTCTGCAATTACTAAATACATGATGTATTACCTCCTTCATATAACGAAACGGAGAGAGCATGTTTTACAGCCCCCTCCGCTAAAAAAGTTTATTTATTTTTCATTTTCTTCAAAATCTTCGTCTTCAGACTCTTCCTCATCCGGAACTTCTTCCAGTCCACCTGTTTCCAAACCTTCCGGCTGATCATCCTCATCTTCCTCTTTTTTAGGTTTATAGATCTTGAAGTAGTAGTAAGCTGCCACACCGCCGAGAGCCAAAATCAGGATTGTTGCCATTGCACCCATATTGGTTTTTGCAGATGCTGTTTTCTCCGGATCAATGGTAGCT
This sequence comes from Pseudoflavonifractor sp. BSD2780061688st1 E11, assembly GCF_005844125.1. Lineage (NCBI taxonomy): Bacteria > Bacillati > Bacillota > Clostridia > Eubacteriales > Oscillospiraceae > Pseudoflavonifractor > Pseudoflavonifractor sp. BSD2780061688st1 E11. The sequence goes on along the minus strand of NZ_SPHM01000041.1, from coordinate 9,286 downwards.
TCCTTGTCTATATCCTCATTATTTGTTTCATCCAGCACTACCTTTGATTTATCTGGCTGTGGTGTTACAACAGCAGCTGTACTGTCTTTATCCAGAAACTCGGACAGATCATTCTCATCAATCTGAGATAACATATAGACATTCTGGGATGTGGCACTGCGGTCAATCACGATATAGAAGGTATTATTATTCTTCGTTGTAACCGTAAGAAACTCCTTCGTGGAATCATCGGTAATGTCATCCTTAACTTCGCCATTTCCAGGTGTCGTAAATGCAGTTCCCTGGTCTGTTCCATCTTCTGGCAACACCTCATTTGTACTTGCCGCCTCATCCTTTTTCTCTTCTTTGTCTGTTGATTGATCTGTCTGAGTTGTCTCTACTTTGGATGCCTCTGCTGATTCATCCACATAGGCAAATGCTGTGGTTGATGCTGTAAAAAGCATCATGACTCCCAACAGCAGTCCTGCCATTTTCTTATTCATTTTCTTCCATTTCACCATTCTGATATTCCTCCTTATTTTCTTCTGTGAATACAAAGGAGCCTGAACCTTCTTCGTCAGACTCCCTGCTTACCTGAAATTTAACTTTTCCACTCTGGATACCATCCAAAAGATCATATAACTGATCATTCTCCATCTTCATACCACGGATGCACTTGATCATCTCATTGTCCTCTTCCTGCTTTAATGCAGCCTGGACACCCCTAAGATATTGCTGCAGATCCGCGATCTTTTTCTCTGTCTTGGCAATCTCATCCAGATATTTTTTAATCTTTTTATTCAAACTTTCACCTCCCTTCAATCACCCATTTATGGCAGTCTTCCAAAGCACATGAAGTGTTGCTGCCAGTAGGATGTGCTGATATTTGAGTAATGGATCGGATCCCCACAATGGATCATCATATTGTTACCGACATAGATACCCACATGGCTTGCACCAGATGTGTTATACGTTCCCTGAAAGAAGATCAGATCTCCTGGTTTTGCTTCTTGCGGTGATACATAAGTACATACACCTCTTAATCCATCCGCGGTCAATCGTCCATAGTTCCATCCATTACCACAGTGGTTAATGACATAGGATACGAAACCTGAGCAATCAAATCCGGACGGAGAGTAGCCACCCCATACATAAGGTACTCCCAGATATTTTTCTGCTTCCCGGATCATCCGGGCAAATTCTTCATCCTGCAGTGCTTCTGGTGGAATCTCATAGCTCATTCCATTACCGCCTGATCCACTGGTCACATTGTTTACATCCCACAGATAATTTCTGTTTCCATAGGTCGTATTTAATGCATTATAAATGATCAGCTGCTCTGCATTCAGATTGGCTCTTGCCACAGCATCGAAACCTCCATTTGTCAGTGTCACGTATAGAATCTTCTTGGTACTTGTACTGGTAACGGTTACTTCCTGACTGCCATTGTCATCTGCGATATAGGCTTCCCAGGTCTGGTGTCCATGAGCAGAAGCGGCAGCATGGTTGTCATAGTAAACGTCAAACTGCACACCATATCGTGCAAAAGCTCCGGTATCTTCAACCGTGTATTCCACACCATTCATTACTACCTTCGTTCCGATCGGCACAAATGGATTGGAAGCATCTACAGCAATGGTATGGTTTGCTGTTGGATATGCACCACTGGCAGTTGGACCTCCGGACCATACACCACAACAGATTCGACAGTTACAATATCCGCTGGTCACTACCTGTCCTAATGATTCTCCGACTCGAACATTTCTGGTTTCTGTCACCGTTTTTGTTCGACCTTCTGTATTCAGATGATATTGTGCTTCAAAAAGAGATTGCAGCTCGTTTTCAACATCTGAGTACGTCCAGTCCCCGTATTTTGCGGTAAGATACGAGATAAGATGGTATGGATTATGACCAATCTCAGCAATGTTGTACTGATACTCGTCATAATTTGGATGTCTTCGTTCCATCTCATTGATCTGCTGATTCAAGGCACTTTCCAAAGCAGCATATCTGTTTTCGGCAGCATAAATATCCTCGTCTGAACTTGGATACGTTGTAATACCGATCACAGATCCAGCACCCTCGATAGAAGCACTGCAGCTCCCCAGAGATACCTCTATGACAAGAAAAAGAAGCACAAAAATACCGATGCCTGCGAACATGGCACGATTACGCTTTATGATCTCTTTCAAGGCGATCTTTGCTTTTACCGTCATGTTCTCGACACCGGCAATGGTTGTTGCTCCACCCAGACTGCCAGCGGATTTTCCGGATCTGGCTGCCCGGTATGCATCCTTATATCGTTTTTTCTGGAAGAAGCGGTTATAGAAATGTCTCTTTTGTTCGGCTTTCTTTACCGTTTCTGCATTCTTGACTCCTTCCATACTTTCTGCAGAACCAAATTTCAGTTTCTTTTCTACGGTAGCCTCACGATAACCTCTGCGATGGATTTGCACATCCGTCCGTTTGCTGCGGATCTGAGCATGACGCAGACCACGTAACGCATCTTCTGTTTCACGCTCTGCAAGTCTGGCACTTTCCACACCTGCATTTTCATCTGTTTCTTCCTCTTCGGAAGAGACTTCTTTCATGCCAGATATAACAGCTTGTGTAGCAATGTATTTCCCGGCTGTCCCTCCCGGTTTCATGCCAGCACCTTTCACCATCTGATTTCCTTCATCATCAAAAGATAATCTTCCAGCTTTTGCCTGTTCTTCGGTCATCTGTTTTTGCAGCTGTTTCTTCCGAATGGATTTCTTTTGGCTGTTCAGATTATTATCATCATCCGGGATTTTTTCATAACGATGCAGTTTCTTTCGATATCCGGATACTTTTTCTTCCGGTGTAACTTCAACTGTATCCTCAACAGCTTCCTGCCGGACAGAAGATTTCCGGATCTTTTCCATCTGCAGTCGTTTACCTTTTCCCGATTTTGAATCTTCATTCTCAGCCTTTTTCCGTTCCCGTTCAGGAACAAATTCTTCCTTATTTTCCGGTCGTCCTCGACTCCTGTGACTGATATCTTTTACACTACCATCACGAAGATTTTCTTCTGTCAGACCATCCCTGGTCATCTTTGCGACCTTTTTATCTTTGCCTTTAAATTCTTTTCCAGCTATAGGTCATCACCTCCTGGCACAACTTTTCTTTCTGTACTCATTCAGTTCCTGGCGTCCTATAATCGGGATACCAGGATAACCATCTGCCTGTGTCCTGATTGCTGGAGAGCTCGCCTGGATATGAAATACCCAGTTCAATTCACTCGGATCTCTCGGCCAGAAACCATTGATCAGCATAGCCTCCTTGAACTGATTGTTGTGCAGATGGATCTGGGTACGTTTATACAGAACTTCTTTCAGATCATCACTGGTAAGATGCGGATAGATTTTCTGTGCCGGATAAAAATTCCAGAATACCCAGTCAAGGATAATGTTCTGTGTTTCCAGCGGAAGTTCATACAGATGATGATCATCATTGACTGTATGAACACGGTATCCAGGCTGTACATTTTCCAGATTTTTCATCTGAATGTAAGGATTGTCCTGATTCCACTGCTTGATTCGGATCTTATCAATTTCCTTCATTTGCATCCCTCATTTCTTTATCTCGTTTCAATGTTTCCTCGGGCTTCGTGGTCATCAGACCATACAATTTCAATGTCTTATCAAACTTATCCTTAAATGGAATAATTGTCGTTCCATAGAAGAGAAGCCCTTCACCTTCCCCGGAATTTGTCACATAAGACAACTGATATGGGGAAATATTCAGCTGTTTTGCAAGGATCTGTCTGTCACCTGCAGCCTGGTTCAGCATCAGGATAAAATCACTGTTCTATAGTGATAGGTAAGCCTCTGATATCATCTCGGGCTTTTCCCCCACTCCACACCGTGCATGCGACTTTCACCGCACACGGCGTTCCATCGGTTAGTATTTTTCATTGTCTAAACAATCAACCTTTGAATAGAATAAAAACTGTAGTAGTTGAAATAAGATTAAATAGGTTGCATGGAAGCCAACTCACGAAGGTGGTTAACCTTTATAAGCTGTTTGATATCTAGCTGTAGTAAATCCATATATTTGTAAATAGTTTCCGCTTTTGAAGCATGAATGAGTTTATGTACGGAATTCTTTATGAGAATAAGATTCTCATAGGCATCCGTACCGCCTAAATGTCGGGGTAACTTATGATGGCAATGAATTTCCCCAACAGAGGAGAATTCAACACCTGTTATAGCACATTTTCCCCATTGGGCTGAGAAGAGAGATATTCGATTGTCTGCGTATTCCGCACTATTGGAATAGGCTGGTTGACGCATGAGAGCCAACATCATAGGGATGTTGATTCTCAGACAGTTGTGAATACCTTCTCGTCCTTCGGGAGTGTAATAATTCCAGCTCTTCTTACGGAAAAGCGGGTTTTTGTGCTGTGTGTATCCTATTGGATACACGGGCTCATTCGTACCAGCGACATATCGCATCATTTTGGATTTACCAAAACGGGCTTTTTCAAACTCCGTAAGCTCTCGCCCTGTTTTCACAAGACGGTTGCCTGTGCGAGTGCTAAGCCTGTTTGTCAGCAAGGTCATGACTGTGCGGTTTAGGGAAGCACAATCATGATTAACATGTGTGGCGATACAGTAATAATTCTGCATGCCAGTAACCATACTGTTATAGAGTCTGATTTCCCCCTGTTCGCCATATATTTTGCGAGGGTGAACGATTCTCTTTGCCTGTTCTTTAAGCTTCTCCCTTTTGTGCTCGAGATTTTTATCTGCGATATGAGATATAACCACGAGTTTGTTGCCTTTTCTGTGAACTTTCATTTTGAATCCGAGAAAATCAGAGTAATGATTTCTTACATTGACAATCCTCGTTTTCTTTTCAGAAATTTCCAGTTTGAGCCTTTCTTTCAGCCACAGAGTGACTGCACATTTGGTGCGTTCAGCGGAGTCCTTTGTCCTACAAAAGATTCGAAAATCATCTGCATAGCGAACAATGAACATTTCCTTCAGGTTAGATTTCTTAGCCTGTCGAAAGCCGTTTTCAGGTCTAGCATTCCGTTTGCAAATCGGACACCATTGCCATTGACTTTCTACCCAGTGGTCTAATTCGTTAAGCACGATATTAGCCAGAAGTGGCGATATAATACCTCCCTGTGGGGTTCCTTTGTCGGGTGTGATAAAAGTCCCATCTTCCAGTTTGATTGGTGCTTTGAGAATTCGTCTTATGACAAATATCAGTTGCTTGTCATGAATACCCATAGCCCATATCTGTCGTATCAGCTTGGCATGATTCACGTTATCAAAGAACCCTTTTATATCGAATTCAATGACATAGTGAAGATTGGCATGTTGAAGTAGCTGATAACTTCTTGCTATAGCGTTCTCAACCGAATGGTTCGGTCTGAATCCATAGCTGTTTTTGCTGAACTTAGCCTCACAAACAGGTTCCAATACCTGTTTGATACATTGTTGAACAAGTCTATCCCATATACACGGAATCCCTAAGGGTCTCATTTTACTTGGGTCGTATGGTTTTGGTATCTCCTTACGCCTTACAGGTTTTGGGCGATACCCATGTTCACTTCCATTAATAATAAATCTAACTTTTTCAACAACCTCATCGGGGGAACATCTTCCAATGTCCTCGATTGTGAGATTGTCTGTGCCACTTGTTTTACTTCCCGTATTTTTCTTGATATTTCTGTACGCTAGAAGAATGTTTTCCCGTTGAAGAATGACAGACATTAAATCTGTAAAAACTTCTCCGTTCAAACTTGCCTGGTATAGATTATCAATCGTATTCTGCATTCCGTAATACTCATTGTGACGCAGATTATCCTCACAGAGCAGTTGCTTTTTCTTTTTCATGGTCATAAGGCATCACTCTCCTTTCTTGGGAAAGTGTCCCTTTTTGTCATACTCGTAATCCTTATAAGATTGAATGACAACAATTGTTTCTAACCGACTAAAGCCCATTCCTCGAGCCCGCCTTTTTCGTAGGGCTGTCGTAGGTTCGAGCTTCGCTTTTCAGCACAGATTAGGCGGCTTATATGATTCGTCCGCAGATTGCTTATGAGCAACTCTGTACCTTTCCACGTTCCGATAATTCTATCTGTGCATATATCCTTAGGTGTCCGCTATAGTCCTGTCAGCTTGATTGTGCCTGTAACACAATACGGAGTTTCATATTTTCGATTCTTACTACACCGCACTGACCCACAATTAAGTGTCCATACATTTCTATATGGTAAACATCTAGACCCGTACATTCGCGGTTTTCGTCAGTCCGTCGTGGACATTCTCACCATAGATATTTTATAGACTCCCGACGTGTCATCTGCATACAGTACCTCTACCGCACTTTCGACAGCTGTATTTCTACACTGTTTCGGCAGACTTCCGCCGACTTTATCGAGCTCCAGACCCCAACCATTACAGTCGGAGCCGGTCGAAGTATCAGAGAAGGCATTTCAAGGCGTTACCCCATCATTCTACCTTTCGAATTATCAGTTGTTACTTACCTCGTAAGAAGGTAAGTCCGACGATTTTAGCATCGCATGGCCATAAGTCCATGAAGTTTTACCCTCATAGAGCGATGTTTGTGCGTCAACGTGTCGCACCAAAGATATTTTCAATTTCCCTGCTGGCAAGAAGATCTTTGATATTCTGTGTGATTCCAGTCGGTACGCCTCCCCATTTTCTGAATCTCTTCCAGATTTCTACGGAATAAGCTGCTGTCTGTTCTTCTTTGAGCAGAAGGTGGAATTCATCGATATAGTACCTGGTAGATTTGATGCCACGGTTGATTGTAACTCTGTTCCATACCTGATCCTGGACGATGAGCATTCCGATTTTCTTCAGCTGCTTTCCAAGTTCCTTAATATCAAAGCAGACAATACGGTTATTCAATTCCACATTGGTTCTATGGTTAAATACTTTCAGTGATCCATTTACATAGATTTCCAACGCTGTTGCAATTCTCTGGGCCTGCGGTTCTTTCTGCTTTCTAAGACAGTCATACAGGTCACCGAGAACCGGCATATTTTCCGGTTTTGGATCTGCAAAGTACTTCTGATACACCAGTGGAAGACAGCGGTCGATCACTGATTTTTCCTCTGCTTCAATTCCATCCCTGCTTCCCATGATCAGCTCGCATAAAGACAGGACAAAATCGGATTTCACTCCAAGTGGATTGTCATCATCGGAATAATCCATATTGATATCCATCGGATTGATATAATCCTTACTGGTCGGTGAAATGTGTACGACCTGTCCGCCAAGTGCATGGACCAGTGGATAATACTCACCCTCCGGATCTCCGATGATAATGTCATCCTTCGTGACAAAGAACGCGTTGGTGATTTCTCTTTTTGCAGCAAAGGATTTACCGGATCCAGGTGTACCAAGGATTAGTCCATTCGGGTTTTTCAGCTTTTTACGATCCACCATAATCATGTTGTTGCTGAGTGCATTTAATCCGTAATACAGGGATTCTCCTGCCATAAAAAGTTCCTGAGTGGTAAACGGTACGAAGATAGCAGTGCTGGTCGTGGTCAGTGCACGTTTGATGGGGATATGATTGACTCCCAGCGGAACACTGCTCATCAGTCCTTCTTCCTGCTGATAGTCCAGACGTTTCAGTACACAGTTGTATTTCTGTGCAATTCCGGCAGTCTGGAAGATGGCATTGTCCAGTGCCTGTTTGGTCTTTGCTGTATTTAAAAAGAGCGCTGTTACAAGGAACATACGCTCATTTCGTGACTGCAGGTCTTCTAACAGACGCTTAGCTTCTCCGCCATACGTGTTCAGATCCGATGGAATGATATCCATATCGTATCCGGCCCGGACTGCTTTTTTCTGTTCTTCGATTTTCATACGGTTGATATCCGTCACTTTGCTTTTTACCAGCTTGATTGCCTTCATCTGATCCACAGACTGGACATGCAGGTTGACGATCAGGTTCTTATCGATATCCAGAAATTCTGCCAGCATCTTATCCGTAAGCTCCGGTGCCAGGATCTGCAGATAAGAGACAGCCCCGATGGTATTTCCCATACGGAACGTATTTCTGTCTCGGAATACAAAACTGGTCGGTGCCACATAATCCTTTGTATTGAGTCCTGTCCGGATCATGGAACCATAATCAAACTGGAAGTCTGTCATGATATCCGGATTGAAAGTCTCATACAGTATCTGCAGACGTTCCACGCCATTCAGCGGATATGCCGGAACTCCAAGGATCTTGAAGTTGTTCAGGATATCTGATTCAATACGTTCCAGCTTTGGCTTTGCTTCCCGGATATTATCCGCTTCGATGGAAAAGGTGATATATTTTGACTTCACCAGACCGTTGTTTCCTTTTGCCAGCTGCTGTTTCAACATCTTTGCGTATTCCATACGGACATCATCAAAAGCATCCTCCTGTGGTCGGATCCGGATGACCTGCTCAAACTCCTTCATGCTGCTTTTATGATTGATAAAGCTCAGCTGAAAATGGATGCTGCTGTCAAAGTAATTGAGGAAGTCACACCAGTTTTCAAAGATTGCATTTTTATCTTCATTCTGAGCCAGCTGATAGTTAATGTCATAAAAGCGGATACACTTAGAATAAGTTTTTCCCTGTACCCTGCAGATTCCATCTCTTCCCATTTCCTTATAAGCGATCGACTGCTGGACGGACAGTTTTTTCTGCCTGCGTTTTTCCTCCTGCTTTTCTTTTTTCTTTTTCTCTTTTCTGTCTACTTTTTTGTATCCGGTATCTGCGACAGTTTTCTTATTTTTCTTTTTTCGCAACCGTTTTTCCTCCTTTCGGTTTTCCTGTATCCGGAGACTGTCTGATCTGTTCCGGATCTGTCTCATAATAGTTTTCAGTTTCATATTTTCTAACGGGTGAACGAAGAAACTTCACCCTGATCATATGCATCAGAACATCTTCCAGATGCATCCCGTCTTTTTCGTACATGGCAAATAAAAATGCCGGTAACATCAAAAGCACCATGACTGTTGCTGCATTACTGTTTCCCATCACATTACGCAAGAGGAAATAGCTTGGAATTCCCATTGCAGCACCTATCCCGATACAGATCAACTGTCTTTTGGTCAGGTTAAATGCCACTTTATTCTTTACCTTCGTTAAATCTTTCGGTACGCTGACATATGCCATGATTTTCACTCCTTCCTGTAATTTAGTGTGCGTTAAATACGTTAGACCGATGTCGGTCTAAAGTCTTTAATGCCGGGTAATTAGTTATGCCGATAAATATGTGATGAAGCCTGTAAAATCGCCATGCTAAACAAAAAGTATC
>NZ_SPHM01000040.1:0-27259 GCF_005844125.1 Pseudoflavonifractor sp. BSD2780061688st1 E11 | reverse complement strand
AACGACAAAAATCGCTGTAGCCCAGTAAACACAAGGGATACAGCGATTTTTTCTTCCAATAACTGTCAAAGACAGGATTTCAATATTGAAATAAAGAAAAAAATGCAATCTTCAGTATTCGCTGATAAAAATTTAAGAAAAAGTTTTGAAAATGTTGAAATTCCTGTTATAGTAGAAAAGAAGATACAGGAGGAACGAACATGGTCGAAGAATACAGGACAGTGCTTGAAAACGGGGAAGCGGAAATTGTTGAAAAGAGATCTCGTTTTCTGGCGGCGGTTTCCCATATTGACACGGAGGAAGAGGCGCTGGAATTTATAGAGAGCATCCGGAAAAAGCATTACAATGCTACGCACAACTGCTATGCCTATGTTCTGGGAGAGCGGTTTGAACTGCAGCGTTTCAGTGATGATGGAGAGCCGGGAGGAACCGCCGGGAAGCCGATTCTCGATGTATTGACAGGAGAGGACATCCATGACTCCGTGATTGTCGTGACCCGTTATTTTGGAGGAACGCTTCTTGGAACCGGCGGGCTTGTCAGGGCCTACTCCGGAGCAGCAAAAGAGGGACTTCTTGCAAGTGCTATTATTACCAGAAAACGAGGGATTAAACTGAAAATCCGGACTGAATATACCGGACTGGGGAAGATCCAGTACATCCTTGCCCAGAATGGGATTCATGTTCTGGACACCCGGTATACGGAAGCTGTCTGCATGGAGTGTCTGATTCCTTACAGAGAAAAGGGAAAAATGGAAAAAGAGCTGACAGAAGGGACAAACGGACAGGCGAAACTGGAGTGGGGCGAAGAGTGCTTTTTCGCAGTGCATAAGGGAGAAACGATGCTGTTTGAGAAATAGGGAAGGGGCTGTGTTTTACAGCCCCTTGCTTTTATAATACTACTGGAATTCCGGTTCGATCAAACCGTAAGTATTATTCTTTCTCTTGTATACAACATTGACTTCATCTGTCTCAGCGTTGGTAAATACATAGAAATTATGACCGAGAAGTTCCATCTGAATGCATGCGTCTTCCGGAAACATTGGTTTGATACCAAAGCGTTTTGTACGGATAATCTGAATAGAATCGTCTTCCACGCTGTCGTGATCATGATCTTCCACAAATGATTTGCTGAAATCCACACCAGCCTGATGTTTTTCAACCAGCTTGTTTTTATATTTGCGGAGCTGACGTTCGATGATCTCTTCGACAAGGTCGATAGAAACATACATATCGTTGCTGGACTGTTCGGAGCGGATAATATTTCCCTTGAGAGGGATAGTGACTTCAATTTTCTGCTCTTCCCTTTCCACACTGAGTGTAACGTGTATCTCGGTTTCAGGAGTGAAATATCTTTCCAACTTTCCAAGTTTGTGCTCGATTGTTTCCTTTAAAGCAGGCGTCACATCGATATTTTTTCCTCTGATAATAAATTTCATAAGCCCAACTCCTTTTTCCTGTATTTTCTGCCCGGCTGCGAAAGCAGTTCAATCTGGCAGAAGATCTGTTTTCAAATCATAGATTTGAATTCCTGCCCTTATTATACTACGAAGACTTTGGACATGCAATTATAAATAACTAAAAAAAATATTAAAAGTAATAAGTTTACTGACAAAATCTGAGAAGTACAAACAATAGAATGAAAAAACTATGCTTTTTTCTGGACGAATACAAAGAGGGCAGGATATAAAAACAGAATCCAGAAAACGAGGAAAGCGTAAACAAATGCTTTCCAGAGCAGGGCGGAGCCAAGGCCCGAGAGGAACAGCTTGAACAGGAGTGTGGAAAAAAGACCTGCAAGCAGTTTTATGGCCTGTGCGGTACGGGTGCGTGCCGCGGTGGAAAACCGGAGTCGTGTCTGTTCCAGATAAAGTCCTGCGGCGAAACCAAGTCCGGCTCCGGCGGCTTTGATACAGTCTGCGGCATATCTGACAGCCAGCCGGTCAAGGTGCATTAGAAGACAGGCGTAAAGAAGCACTGCAAAAGCACAGATGGCCAGGACGATACACAGTGTCCGGATATGGTCAAAAAGCCTGGAAGAAAATCTGGAGAAAAACCAGGAAAAGGCAAGGGAAACTGTCAGGGCAGCAAGCACATCCTTGGGTGTATGGACGCCCAGGTACATTCTTGAAAAACCGATCAGAAGAAATGCTGCGGTAAATAACACTTTCAGAATCCTGTTTCCGGCTTTCATTGCAAGGGGAGCAAACAGACAGGTGCCGCCTTGCGTGTGACCGCTTGGAAACGAATAACCGGTGGCATGGGAAACGGCACTCTTTACCGGCGGAAAATCCGGGTCCAAAACCCAGGGACGCGGAATCCGAAACGTAATCTTCATACTCTGTACGAAAAGCCCGGATGAAAAATAGGTCAGGCCCAGCTGACAGGCGAATGTTTTATTAACGCACCAGTAAAAGCAGCAGATTAATGCAAGAAGAAAGGTTTCCTGACCAAAACAGGTAACGAACTGAAAGAATTCGTTACCTGCAGGAGTCCGGATGCCTTCTAAAAACCATAAAAAATCCATATAGACACCTCAGAATAATTCACTTTTATTTTTTCGCGCTGTCACGTCTGCGCATTCTGGAATCCAGAATCTTTTTACGGATCCGGAGACTCTTCGGAGTCACTTCCAGAAGTTCATCTGTATCAATGAAATCCAGCGCCTCCTCCAGACTCAGGATACGCGGAGGAGAGAGTTTTAATGCGTCATCAGAACCGGAAGCACGAGTGTTGGTCAGGTGCTTCGCCCGGCAGACATTGATTTCGATATCATCGGTCTTTGCATTCTGGCCGACTACCATTCCGGCATAGACACGTTCCCCCGGAGTGATAAATAATGTTCCGCGTTCCTGGGCATTGAAAAGACCGTAGGTCAGAGCCTCGCCTGTCTCGAAAGCGATCAGAGAACCGTTTTTACGATACTGAATTTCGCCTTTGTACGGAGCGTAGCCGTCAAAGGCAGTGTTCATGATTCCGTTCCCCTTTGTATCGGTCAGAAAGTCGCCGCGGTATCCGATCAGGCCCCGGGACGGGATGGAAAATTCCAGTCTGGTGTAGGCACCGTTTGACATTCCCATATTCCGGAGTTCGCCCTTTCTCTGGCTCAGCTTGTCAATGACGGTTCCGGTAAACTCGTCCGGAACATCGATGTAGACAAGCTCCATCGGCTCTAACAGTTTTCCGTTTTCGTCTTCTTTATAAAGAACCTCTGCCTTGCTGACAGCAAATTCGTAGCCTTCGCGTCGCATGTTCTCGATCAGGACGGAAAGATGGAGCTCGCCTCGTCCGGACACTTTGAAGCTGTCCATGTCATCGGTATCTTCCACGCGGAGACTGACATCCGTATTCAGTTCACGGAACAGACGGTCGCGGAGATGACGGGAAGTTACGAATTTTCCTTCCTGCCCTGCAAACGGGCTGTCGTTAACCTTGAACTGCATGGAGATCGTAGGCTCGGAAATTTTCTGGAACGGGATCGGATCCGGATGTTCCGGGGAGCAGATCGTATCTCCGATGGAAATATCAGCGATACCGGAAATGGCAACAATAGAACCGATTCCGGCCTCTTTGACCTCGATTTTGTTCAAACCGTCAAACTCATAGAGCTTGCTGATTTTTACCCGTTTCTGCTTGTCCGGCTCGTGATGGTTGACAACGATGACATCCTGATTTACCCGGATTGTTCCATTGTCAACTTTTCCTACACCGATACGTCCCACATATTCATTATAATCGATTGTACTGATGAGCACCTGGGTGGCGGCGTCCGGATCTCCTTCCGGGGCAGGGATGTATTCCAGAATCGTCTCGAAAAGCGGGATCATATTTTCCGGTTTGTCATCCAGCTCCAGAATCGCGTACCCGCCTTTGGCAGAAGCGTACACAAACGGGCAGTCCAGCTGGCTGTCATCTGCGTCCAGATCCATAAAGAGCTCCAGTGTCTCGTCAATCACTGCATCCGGACGTGCTTCCGGACGGTCGATTTTGTTGATGCAGACAATGACCGGCAGCTTTAATTCCAGCGCTTTTTTCAGAACGAATTTGGTCTGCGGCATCGGCCCTTCAAAGGCGTCTACAACAAGGACAACACCGTTTACCATTTTGAGGACACGTTCTACCTCGCCGCCAAAATCGGCATGTCCCGGTGTATCAATAATATTGATTTTCGTATTTTTGTAGTGTACGGCTGTATTTTTTGAAAGAATGGTGATGCCGCGCTCACGCTCGATGTCATTGGAGTCCATGACACGCTCTTCAACTTCCTGATTCTCACGGAAGACGCCGCTCTGTTTTAAAAGCTCGTCAACCAGAGTTGTTTTCCCGTGGTCTACATGGGCGATAATGGCAATATTACGAATATCTTCACGTTTTATTTTCATATCGTTATATCCTTCTTTCTACTTATATAATGTAGCAACTTATATAGTCTACCATATTTTTTGGATTTTACAAGCATTTCTATCCATATTTATCGGAATATGTCGATCGAAATTTATGGAAAATCTTCTGGAATGGTCATATCCTTTCAAGGAGGGGCATAAAGTATTAAAGATAAAAAACTACGTATCAGAGGAAGGGAGAATTACATTTCATGTCAGATAAGATCATTGAAAACAACCAGGTAACGATTATGGGACAGGTGGCGACAACATTCGAATTCAGCCACGAAGTATTTGGAGAGGGCTTCTACACGATGGAAGTGCTTGTGAAGCGCCTGAGCAACTCGGAGGACCGGATCCCGGTCATGATCTCTGAGCGTCTGATCGATGTGACCCAGGATTATGTGGGAGAGTATATTATCGTTCAGGGACAGTTCCGGTCCTATAATCGGCATGAGGAACAGAAAAACAGACTTGTGCTGTCCGTCTTCGCAAGGGAAGTGTCCTTTGTGGAGAGCGATGAGGATATGGACGGTGTCAAGACAAACAGCATTTTTCTGGACGGCTATATCTGTAAAGCACCGGTATACAGAAAGACTCCGCTTGGAAGGGAAATTGCGGACCTTCTGCTGGCCGTCAACCGACCGTACGGGAAATCAGACTATATTCCATGTATCTGCTGGGGACGTAACGCAAGGTTTGCCTCCTCGTTTGAAGTCGGCGCGCATGTACATATTCTCGGACGGGTACAGAGCCGGGAATATATAAAAAAATTATCGGAGACGGAGACAGAGAAAAGAACCGCTTATGAAGTGTCGGTAAGCAAGCTGGAATGCCAGGAAGAATAAGGACCCAATGCTGGCAGGACTCGTTGAATTGATGTTTGACACATGTTGGGAATAGTGATAAACTTTCAGTAATGACGATTTAATGTTCTAAAGTGTGAAAAGGAAACAAACGAGTTGGAGGTAATATTATGTCGATATTTACAGGGTCAGGTGTAGCGATTGTGACACCATTTTTACCGGATGGTTCCGTAAACTATGATAAGCTCGATGAACTGATTGAGTATCATATTGATCATAAGACGGATGCGATTATTATCTGTGGTACGACCGGTGAGTCATCCACGTTGACAGAAGAAGAGCATATGGAGTGCATCAAATTTACGATTCAGCAGGTGAAAAAGAGAGTCCCGGTCATTGCAGGAACGGGGTCAAATGCGACATTTACGACAATCGAAATGTCAAGAGAAGCGGTTGAGTACGGCGCGGATGCGCTGCTTCTTGTAACGCCTTACTATAACAAGGCGACACAGAAAGGACTGGTTGCCCATTACAAGGCGGTAGCCGATGAGGCGAAGGCGCCGATTATTCTCTACAGCGTAGCAAGCCGGACCGGTCTGAATATTGCACCGGAGACGGCAGCAGAGCTTGCCAAAATCGATAACATCGTGGCAATCAAAGAAGCATCAGGAAATATTTCCCAGATTGCGAAAATCATGCAGCTGACGGACGGAAAGCTGGATCTGTATTCGGGCAATGACGATCAGATCGTCCCGCTTCTGTCTCTTGGAGGCAAGGGAGTCATCTCCGTTCTTGCCAATATTGCACCGGAGTACACCCATGACATCTGCCGGAAGTTCTTTGACGGCGATCTGAAAGGAAGTCTGAAGATGCAGCTGGATGCGTTGCCGCTGATCGACAAGCTGTTCTGCGAGGTCAATCCGATTCCGGTAAAGACGGCGATGAATCTGCTTGGAAAAGAAGTTGGAGGTCTGAGAATGCCGCTTTCCCCGATGGAGGAGGCTCACAAACAGGCTCTTGCAGAAGAGATGAAAAAGTTTGGAATGAAACTGGCTTAACAGAATCAGGAAAAGAAAAGAGGGAGCCGAAAGGCGCCCTCTTTGGATATGCGAAAGGAGAAGAGCGAAGATGGTAAGAATAATTATGCATGGCTGTAATGGGAAAATGGGACAGGTGATCACCCGGCTCGCGGCAGAAGACGGCAATTGTCAGATTGTGGCAGGAATTGATACATTCCGCGGGATTGAAAATACCTATCCGGTATTTGACAATCTGAAAGACTGTGATGTGGAAGCAGATGTTGTGATCGATTTTTCAAACGCAAAAGCGGTGGACGGGCTTTTGGAAGCCTGCTGCGAAAAGAAACTTCCAGTAGTGCTTTGTACGACCGGTCTTTCCGAAGAGCAGCTTCAGAAAGTGGAAGACGCGGCAAAAGAGACGGCTGTTCTTAAATCTGCCAATATGTCTCTCGGCATCAATCTGCTGATGCGTCTTTTGAAGGATGCTGCCAAAGTCCTTGCCCCGGCAGGATATGATATTGAAATTGTTGAAAAGCATCATAATAAAAAGGTAGACGCGCCAAGCGGAACAGCGCTTGCACTTGCCGATGCCATCAATGAGACCCAGGATCCACAGTACGCATACTGTTTTGACAGAAGTCAGGAGAGAAAGCCAAGGGAAAAAAGAGAGATCGGAATCTCGGCTGTCCGCGGCGGAACGATCGTCGGGGAACACGAGGTGCTCTTTGCGGGAGAGGATGAAGTGATTGAGTTTAAACATACCGCTTATTCCAAAGCCGTGTTCGGAAAAGGAGCACTGGAAGCGGCAAAATTCCTGGCAGAGAAGCCGGCAGGAAGATATGAAATGAGCGATGTGATTTCATTTTAATTCTCACATGAATAAAATCTGATTTTCTGCAGATAGTAAGTAGTGCAAATTCTATTTGCAGGAGGGAAAAAGATGAAATCTTGGAAACGAGCCGCTCTTGTTCTGCTGAGTGTGTTCATGCTTGGCTGCATGACTGCATGTTCAGGAGAAAACCGTGTCAATGATGCGACAAACGGAAGTAATACCGGGAACACGCTGGAGGAAGATATCAATAATGGAGCTGACGCCCTGGAAGACGGTGCCGAGGACTTAAAAGACGGTGTCGAAGACGGTGCCCGGGATATCAAAGATGGCGTGGAAGATGCGCTGGATGGAAACAGCAGAACAGATATGGACAGATAAGAGAGCCTTTTTGGCTCTCTTATCTGCGATTATGGAGGAGATATTTGGCTTGACGGAAGAGAGGAACCTGTGTTAATGTAAGAAAATAAATTGACGTGGTAAAGTAAAAAAGTGTTGGGAGGTAAAAAGATGCGGTTCCGTCCTTGTATTGATATACATAATGGCAAAGTAAAACAGATTGTAGGCGGAAGCCTCACCGACCGGGGGGACAGGGCCAGCACCAATTTTGTGGCGGATAAACCGGCAGACTGGTTTGCGGGCAGATATCAGGAGGACGGCCTTTATGGAGGTCATGTTATTCTTCTGAATCCGGCATCGTCTCCGTATTTTGAGGAGACAAAAAAGCAGGCACTTCGGGCCCTTCAGGCATTCCCAGGAGGACTTCAGATCGGAGGCGGTATCCGGGCGGATAATGCCGGAGATTATTTAGATGCGGGAGCGAGTCATGTCATTGTCACATCTTATGTTTTTTCCGACGGCCGGATCCGGTGGGATCATCTGGAACAGCTGAAAGATGCCGTGGGAAAGGAGCGGATTGTTCTGGATTTAAGCTGCAGAAAACGAGATGGAAAATATCTGGTTGTCACAGACCGGTGGCAGAAATTTACGGACACTGAAGTGACCCGGGAACTTTTGAATATGCTGGCCGGTTTCTGTGCCGAGTTTCTGATTCACGGTGTTGACGTGGAGGGACGCTCTGCGGGAATCGATCAGGAGCTTGCCGGAATCCTTGGAACATGGGAGAAAGCCGGCGAAATACCTGTGACGTACGCCGGCGGAATTGCATCCATGGAGGATATAAGGATATTGCAGAAAGCAGGAAAAGACAGGGTGGATTTTACCGTGGGAAGTGCTCTGGATCTTTTCGGAGGAGAGCTAAGCTACGATGAAATCAGACAGAAGTATCATGGCTGACGTTTGTGAACACGGTGGAAAGAGTTTGTGAACACTTTAGAAACAGGTTGAACAAGCCCGTGGATAGTGTTAAAATGAGGAATGGATTAATTTTTTAGAACGATAAGGAGCAGTAAAAAATGGGACTGATACAGAAAGTGTTTGGTACACACAGCCAGCATGAGTTAAAGAGAATCTATCCGATCGTAGATCATATCGAAGCTTTGGAACCTGAGATGCAGAAGCTTTCTGATGAAGAATTAAGAGATAAAA
The DNA here is from genome assembly GCF_005844125.1 of Pseudoflavonifractor sp. BSD2780061688st1 E11. Classification (NCBI taxonomy): domain Bacteria; kingdom Bacillati; phylum Bacillota; class Clostridia; order Eubacteriales; family Oscillospiraceae; genus Pseudoflavonifractor; species Pseudoflavonifractor sp. BSD2780061688st1 E11. The sequence continues at coordinate 18,678 of NZ_SPHM01000040.1, read as the reverse complement.
CGAGAGAATATAAGGAACGGTACGCAAAGGGAGAAACTCTGGATGACCTGCTTCCTGAGGCATTTGCCACAGTAAGAGAGGCAGCAGTAAGATCCATCGGAATGAAACATTACCGTGTACAGCTGATCGGCGGTATTGTCCTTCATCAGGGACGTATTTCCGAGATGAAGACCGGTGAAGGAAAGACACTTGTATCCACACTTCCGGCTTACTTGAATGCCCTCACGGGAGAAGGTGTTCATATCGTTACTGTCAACGACTATCTGGCAAAGCGTGACGCCGAGTGGATGGGAAAAGTACACGAATTTCTGGGACTGAAAGTCGGAGTCGTATTAAACGATATGGACAATGACCAGAGAAGAGCGGCCTATGCCTGTGATATTACATACGTCACCAACAATGAACTTGGATTTGATTATCTGAGAGATAACATGGTGATCTATAAAGAGCAGCTTGTACAAAGGGGACTGAAATACGCCATCATCGATGAGGTCGACTCCGTTCTGATCGACGAGGCAAGAACCCCTCTGATTATTTCCGGCCAGAGCAGTAAGTCCACAAAGCTCTACGAGGCGTGTGATATTCTTGCGCAACAGATGGAGCGTGGAGAAGCAAGCGGTGAATTCTCTAAGATGAATGCAATTCTTGGTGAAGAGATTGAAGAAACCGGAGACTTCATCGTCAACGAAAAAGAGAAGGCCATCAACCTGACGGAAGACGGTGTAAAGAAGGTTGAAAACTTCTTCCATATTGAAAATCTGGCAGATCCGGAAAATCTGGAGATCCAGCATAATATCATCCTGGCCCTGAGAGCACACAACCTGATGTTCCGTGACAAGGATTATGTAGTAAAAGACAACGAAGTGCTGATCGTCGATGAGTTTACAGGACGTATCATGCCGGGAAGAAGGTATTCCGACGGACTTCATCAGGCAATCGAGGCAAAAGAGCATGTAAAAGTCAACCGGGAGAGTAAAACACTTGCAACGGTTACCTTCCAGAACTTCTTTAATAAGTATGAAAAGAAATGTGGTATGACAGGTACCGCCCTGACAGAAGAAAAAGAGTTCCGCGATATCTACGGAATGGATGTTGTGGAAATTCCGACCAACAAACCGGTTATCCGGAAGGATCTGGACGATGCTGTTTACAAGACCAAGAAAGAGAAGTTTAACGCAGTATGCGATGCTATTGAGGAAGCACATGCAAAGGGGCAGCCGGTTCTGGTTGGTACGATTACCATTGAGACCAGTGAGCTTTTAAGCAAAATGCTCAGAAAACGAGGTATCCGCCATAATGTCCTGAATGCCAAGTTCCATGAGCTGGAAGCACAGATCGTAGCTGAGGCCGGACAGCACGGCGCGGTTACGATTGCGACCAATATGGCGGGCCGTGGTACCGATATCAAGCTGGATGAAAAGGCAAGAGAAGCCGGCGGCTTAAAGATCATCGGTACAGAGCGTCATGAATCCAGACGAATTGACAACCAGCTCCGCGGACGTTCCGGACGTCAGGGCGATCCGGGTGAATCCCGTTTCTACCTTTCTCTGGAAGACGACCTGCTCCGCCTGTTCGGCTCTGAAAAGCTGATGTCCGTATTCAATGCGCTGGGCGTGGAAGACGGAGAACAGATTGAACACAAGATGCTTTCAGGAGCGATTGAAAAGGCGCAGAAGAAGATCGAGTTCAACAACTATGGTATCCGTAAGAATCTTCTGGAATATGACCAGGTTATGAATGAACAAAGAGAGATTATCTACGAAGAACGCCGCCGTGTGCTTGACGGGGAAAGCATGAGAGATTCCATCTATCATATGATTACAGAATATGTGGAAGATCTTGTTGACAGATATGCTCCGGCTGACAGATCCGGTGATGAGTGGGATCTGGAAGGCATGGATGTGGCGCTTCATGAGACCATTCCGATGATTCAGGCTGTGACCGGGGAAGATGTGAAGAAAAAGCAGCAGAAAGAGCTGAAGCATCTTCTGAAAGAACGTGCTGTCAAAGCATACGAGGCAAAGGAAGCAGAATTCCCGGAACCGGAACATTTAAGAGAAGTAGAGCGTGTCGTACTGCTCAGAGCGATTGATGGCAGATGGATGGATCATATCGACGATATGGACCAGCTTCGTCAGGGAATCGGTCTTCAGGCATATGGGCAGAAAGATCCGCTCGTGGAATACAAGATGCTTGGATACGACATGTTCGGTGAGATGACAAAGGCTATTGAGGCGGATACGATCCGTGTGCTCTTCCATGTCAAGATGGAACAGAAAGTGGAAAGAGAACAGGTTGTAAAAGTAACAGGAACAAACAAGGACGACTCGGCATCCCATGCGCCGAAAGTCCGCACAGAAAAGAAAGTTTACCCGAATGATCCGTGTCCATGCGGAAGCGGCCTGAAATACAAACAGTGCTGCGGGAAAAAGAAATAATAAAAATAAAAGAGGTGAGAACAGTGGTTGAGCTTGAACAGCTGAGACTGGAACTGCAGGCATTCGAGGAACCTCTTAAGGAAGTAAGGGATTCACTTTGACCTGCCGGGCAAAGAAAAAAGAGTAGAAGAACTGGAACGTAAAATGGAAGAACCGGATTTCTGGGAGGATACGGAAGGCTCCCAGAAAGTCATGAAAGAACTCAAAATGCTGAAAGATACACTGAAAACGGCGGAAGAGCTGAATCAGCAGTATGAAGATACCGGAGTCCTTCTGGAAATGGCAGAAGAAGAACAGGATGAAAGTCTTATCGGAGAGATCCGTGACGGAGTCAAAAGGCTGGATGAGCACCTGGAGGAGGTACGGATCAGCACGCTCCTCGGGGGAGAGTATGATAATTGTGATGCGATCGTGACACTCCATGCCGGAGCAGGAGGCACGGAGGCCTGTGACTGGAACCAGATGCTTTACCGGATGTATTCCCGGTTTGTGGAGCGTCATGGATTTTCGATGGAGGTTCTGGATTATATTGACGGTGACATTGCGGGAATCAAAAACGTGACCTTTGAAGTTCACGGGGAAAATGCGTATGGATTTCTGAAATCCGAGAAAGGGATACATCGTCTGGTACGAATTTCACCGTTCAATTCGGCGGGAAAACGTCAGACATCTTTTGCGTCCTGTGATGTGATTCCGGATATTGACAAAGAGATCGATATCGAGATCAATGAAGATGATCTGAAGATCGATACCTACCGGTCAAGTGGGGCAGGAGGACAGCACATTAACAAGACGTCCTCCGCAGTCCGGATCACGCATCTTCCGACCGGGATTGTCGTACAGTGCCAGAATGAGCGCTCGCAGCATCATAATAAGGATAAAGCGATGCAGATGTTAAAGGCAAAGCTGTATTTGATGAAAGAACAGGAACAGGCGGAGAAGATGTCCGGTATCCGCGGAGAGGTCAAGGATATCGGATTTGGAAATCAGATCCGCTCTTATGTTATGCATCCATACAGTCTTGTCAAGGATCACAGGACAAACGAAGAATCCAGTAATGTAGGAGCAGTGATGGACGGCGAGATTGACAGATTCATCAATGCATATCTGAAACAGGAGAGTGTACATGGATAAGACGAAATACTATGTGCTGAACAGAAAAGCGGTTCCGGAAGTCCTGTTGAAAGTTGTGGAGGTCAAGCATCTGCTTGCGACACAGAAGGGACTTACGATCGGCGAAGCGGCAGAACAGGCAGGAATCAGCAGAAGTTCCTTTTATAAATACAAAGATGATATTTTCCCGTTTCATGAAAATGAAAAGGGACAGACTATTACCATGGTCCTGCAGATGGAAGATATTCCAGGGCTTTTGGCAGAGATTTTGGGTGAAGTTGCACAGTGCAGGGCAAACATTCTGACTATTCACCAAAGTATTCCGCTCAATGGAGTGGCAACGCTTACCATGAGTGTGGAAGTCCTTTCCACAACAGGAAATCTCTCGGAAATGGTTGCGAAAATCGAAGAAAAAAACGGAGTTCATTATCTGAAAATAGTAGGGAGGGAATAAAAATGATAAGTGTTGCGGTACTGGGCTATGGTACAGTCGGATCCGGAGTAGTGGAAGTGTTCCGGCAAAATCAGGAGAAGATTGACCGGTGCGCAGGAGATCAGGTGCGGATCAAATATGTTCTGGATCTGCGTGATTTCCCGGAGGATCCGGTGCAGGAGCTGATTGTGCATGATTTTGAAAAAATTGTCAGTGATGAAAGTGTGGATATTGTCGTAGAGGTAATGGGCGGTCTGGAACCTGCTTACACCTTTGTGAAGAGAAGTCTGGAAGCCGGGAAAAATGTGGTAACCTCCAATAAGGCGCTTGTGGCTGCGCATGGAGCGGAGCTGTTGAAGACCGCAAAAGAGAACCATGTCAACTACCTCTTTGAGGCGAGTGTGGGAGGCGGTATTCCGATTATCCGTCCGCTTGTCTCTTCGCTTACGGCGGATGAGATTGAAGAGATTACGGGAATCCTGAATGGGACAACGAACTATATGATGACGAAGATGTTTTATGAGGGAGCCGATTACGATGAAGTATTGAAAGAAGCACAGGCAAATGGATTTGCAGAACGGAATCCGGAGGCGGACGTGGAAGGTATGGATGCCTGCAGGAAAATAGCGATTCTGTCTTCCATTGTGTCCGGAAAGCAGGTGGATTTCCGCGATATTTATACAGAAGGCATCACGAAGATTACTGTCCAGGATATGCGCTACGCAAAACAGATGAATGCGGTAATCAAACTGCTTGCTACGATGAAGCGGGACGAAGAGAAGCTTGAGGCGGTTGTAGCCCCGTTCATACTTCCGGCAGAGCATCCGCTTGCAAGTGTGAATGGAGTGTTCAATGCGATTTTCGTGCATGGCAACGCTTTGGGGGATGCAATGTTCTATGGAAGCGGCGCAGGAAAGATGCCGACGGCCAGCGCAGTAGCGGCAGATATCGTGGAAGCTGCGAAATACAGAAACGAGACAATCTGCGAATACTGGTCCGGAGAGCGTCTGGAACTTGAAAGCCGCCTGGATGTAAAAAGAAAGTTTTTTGTCCGGATGTCCGGAAGCAGGGCAGCATATGAAGAACGGATCAGAAATACTTTTGGCAAGGTTGAATTCGTGGAGGCTGATGGCTGCGAAGGAGAATTCGGATTTATTACAGATGTCATGAAAGAAGGGGAATACGAAGACGCGGCTGCAAGGTTTGACAATGTCATTCACATGATCCGCGCAGCATCATAAGATAGATTATAAGACGAAAACAGAAGGGAATGATTGCGGATGAAATATATTATCATTCTTGGGGACGGTATGGCAGGAGAGCCGCTGGAGTGTATTGGGGGAAAGACGACGCTGGAACAGGCTTTGACGCCTGAGATGGATCGCCTTGCAAAGATGAGCGAAATCGGGCTCGTCTCAATGGTGCCGGAGGGGATGGCACCTGGAAGTGATACGGCCAACCTGTCGGTCCTTGGCTATAATCCCGAAGTATATTATACCGGAAGGTCGCCTCTTGAGGCGCTCAGTATCGGAGTAGGGATGGAAGAGGATGATGTATCGTTCCGCTGCAATCTGGTCACGCTGACCGAGGATGCATCACTCCCTTATGAAGATCAGAGAATTGTGGACCACAGCTCGGATGAAATTAATACCAGAGATGCAGGTGTCCTTCTGGAGGTTCTGAAGGAGGAAGTGTTAAAACCGGGATTTGAGCTGTACCGCGGGACATCCTACCGCCATCTTCTGCTTTGGAAGAATGGACACGAAATGGAACTGACGCCGCCCCATGATATTCTGACAAATCAGATCCGGGAATATCTTCCGGGGGATCCGATGCTTTTGGCAATGATGAAAGAAAGCTATCGTGTTTTAAAAGAGCATCCGGTTAATCTAAAGCGGAAAGCCCAGGGGCTTCGGCCGGCCAATTCCGCCTGGTTCTGGGGAGCGGGAAAAAGGCCAAAACTGCCGGATTTTCAGGAAAAGACCGGAAAAAGAGGCGTGATGATTTCGGCGGTGGATCTCCTGAAAGGGATTGCCGCCGGAAGCGGAATGAAAATTGTTCATGTAGAAGGAGCGGACGGCGGCCTTCATACGAATTATGAAGGAAAGGCACAGGCGGCAGTCCGTGCGCTGCTTGATGAAGGCTACGATTTCGCCTATATCCATGTGGAAGCGCCGGATGAAATGGGACATCAGGGCAGCGTGGAAAAGAAGGTCCGGGCAATCGAATTTCTGGATCAGAGGCTGATCCGGATTGTCAGGGAGGCGATGGATGCATCGGGAGAACCGTACAGACTGCTGATTCTGCCGGATCATCCGACACCGATTGCTGCCAGAACACATACCGCGGATCCGGTTCCCTATCTTCTCTACGACAGAAAAAGACCTGAAAACGGGGCAGAGAGCTACTGTGAAAGGACGGCTGTGCAGTCAGGAAGATGGGAAAAAAATGGATATCATCTGATCGAACACTTATTTGAATACTAGGAGGAAATTATGCTGATAGTAAAGAAATTCGGGGGAAGCTCTGTCGCAAACAGAGAAAGAATCTTCAATGTGGCAAGGCGCTGCATTGAGGATTATAAAAAAGGGAATGATGTAATTGTAGTACTTTCAGCTATGGGAGATACAACAGACGAACTTCTGGAACTGGCGCAGAGCATCAATCCAAACGCGCCGAAAAGGGAGCTGGATATGCTCCTGACTACGGGAGAGCAGGTATCCGTTGCGCTGATGGCGATGGCATTTCACTCATATGATGTCCCGGCAATCTCTTTGAACGCTTTTCAGGTGCGGATGCACTGTACGGCAAGATATGGAAATGCAAGATTCAAACGGATCGATACTGAGCGGATCCAGCATGAACTGGAAGCGAGAAAGATTGTAATTGTGACCGGATTCCAGGGAATTAACAAATACGATGATTACTCTACCCTGGGACGAGGCGGTTCCGATACTACTGCGGTTGCGCTTGCGGCAGCACTTCATGCTGACAAGTGCGAAATCTATACCGATGTGGACGGTGTCTACACGGCAGATCCGAGAATTGTAAAAAATGCAAGAAAAATTGACGAGATTATTTACGATGAAATGCTGGAACTTGCGACTTCAGGAGCAAAGGTGCTTCATAACCGGTCCGTTGAGATGGCCAAGAAGTATGGCGTCGAGCTGGTTGTACGCTCCAGTCTTACATCAGAAGAGGGAACCGTAGTCAAGGAGGTAGTAAAAATGGAAAAAATGTTAATCACCGGTGTGGCGGCTGACAGAAATACAGTAAGAATTTCTGCGATTGGAGTAAAAGATGAGCCGGGAATCGCGTTCAAAATCTTTAATACACTTGCGAAAAACAACATCAATGTGGATATCATCCTGCAGTCTGTAGGAAGAAACGGAACAAAGGATATTTCTTTTACCGTATCCGAGGAAGATCTGAAAGAAGCACTTGCTATTCTTGAAGAGAAAAAAGAAGTTCTTACGATCAAAGAGCTTACATACAGCACCGATGTGGCAAAGGTATCCATTGTAGGAGCCGGTATGCTCAGCAATCCGGGAGTTGCGGCAAAGATGTTTGAATCTCTGTTTAACTCCAACATCAATATCAACATGATTTCCACATCTGAAATCCGTATCACTGTTCTGATCGATGAAAAAGATACAGAAAAAGCAATGATTGCAATCCATGACGGATTTGGACTGAATGATTAAAAAACAGAAAAATAAGAAATCCCCTTTCCGTTAGTACGGTTAGGGGATTATTTGTCTTTCAGAAATCCACGAACAATCTGACGGTCATTTTCAGAGGAGTACCGGTATTTCATAATAAGGTCGATTTCCGGATCCGTTAAGCAGATTGAGTGTTTCTGATCTTCTGTTTCGCAAAGATGATACTGATAGACCGGAAAGGATTCTTGAATCTGATCGGCATCAATGACACCGGCGACCAGTTCATCAAGCGTGATTTTATAAAAATCAGAAAAACGGATCAAAGTAGACAGGTCCGGTTCTCTGAGCGCCTGTTCGTAGTGAGAGTACGCCTGTCTGGTAATGTTCAGGATAGAGCTGAGTTGTTTCTGTGTGTAGTTGTATTTTTTGCGAAGAGTCCTGAGATTCTTTGCAAGCTGTACATTTGCCATGGCATACCTCCATTTTTAGAAACAGTATATCAGTTTCTATGTAAAAATTCAGATAATGCCACAAAATGTATCTATGGAAAGAAAAGCAACAAAACATTGCTATTTATAATTTGCTTAATGTGCTGTTGTGATAAAGAACAGAAAACGTTACATCTTCTGAAAACCAGGAGGGCGGAGTAAAGGAATCGGCCATCTCTACAGAAGGAAATTCTACTTCTGCCAGCATAAGCGGGGCCAGGTCTCCCTTAAAACAGTCGAGTTCGATTGTCAGTCCGCCTTCGAGAGGAATCAGATAACGTCTTTTCTGAATCAGTCTTCCGTCAATTTTGGTAAGAAGATGTTCATAGGCCTCCTTTGTAAGAGGAAGGTTATATTCTTCGCGGACCATCAGGCCTTTGGATTTATAGGTCAATGTATAATCCTCGTCCGACCGGCGGATACGAACAACGGGACTGGTATTCAGATAGCCCTGCTCCATCTCATGATATGGAAAATCTTCCAGAGGCAGAGGGCAGGATTCGATGAGGTATTTACGTTCAATTTCCACAAATGTTTCCTCCTTGTAATAGTATGATCTGTTCTTTCAGTATAAATGTACTGCGGAAGGAAAACAAGGGAAAACGGACTTAGGTTGCTTTTTTTTATAGAGTCTGATAGAATCAAAAACGAACAAGGAGGAGAAAATCATGAGAAAAAAAGCCTGTGCTTTGGCGGCTGCGGTCCTTGCCGGCATGATGGCCTTTGCCGGATGCGGTGGAGACTTTGATGCAGCAGGGTATGTACAAGCCGTACTCGATGAGAGACTCCAGGGGGAATTTACGGAGGCGTCCAGAATCATGGATACATCCGAATATGAACTGAAACAGGATTATGAGGCGGCTGTCGATCAGTTTGTCTATGATTATCTGACATCCGGTTATGATGAACTCAGTGATTATACATTGTATGAGTACGAAACACTTGTAAAAGAGATTTTCAGTGTGATGAAATATGATGTGCAGAAAGCGGAGAAGACAGATTCAAAAGAGTACGAAGTATCTGTGGAGATTCAGCCGGTAGATCTGTTTGTCAATTACGTATCTGCGCTGCAGGAGGCATCAAAGGAAATTGAACAGTCCGCGCAGAACGGAGGATATGAAGGAACAGAAGAAGAAATTCAGGAGATGATGCAGTATGATTATTTATTCAGAGCATATGATCTTCTGGAAGAAGCGTACCTGAATATGCAGTACTCCGATCCGGAGACCGTGATTGTGAAAGTGGAGGCAGATGACGGAAACACCTATTCGGTCAGTGAGGAAGAATACCAGACACTTCTGGAACAGTTTTTCCGAATGGACGAAGTCGGCAGCACGGACTAAGAGTCAAAATGCGGCTTCCGGCAGAAAACGGCGAAAATATGAGGAAAAGTAAAGGTAAGACTGGAAATTCGAATAAGAATATGGTATACTCATACAATCAGTGTAATGTAGATAAGTCTGCCGACTTTTCGCATATACGATAAGATTTAGGAGGAAATGTAAATGAGTTTACAAGTAGAGAAACTGGAACACAACATGGCGAAACTGACGATCGAAGTTTCTGCCGAAGAACTGGAAAAAGCACTCCAGGGAGCTTACAACAAGCAGAAGAAAAACATCAGCATCCCAGGATTCCGTAAAGGAAAAGTGCCGCGCCAGATGATCGAAAAAATGTACGGACCGGAAGTTTTCTATGATGACGCTGCAAACCAGCTGATTCCGGAAGCATACGGAAAAGTATATGATGAAGAGGATCTTGAGATCGTATCACAGCCGAAGATTGATATCGTACAGATTGAAAAAGGCAAACCATTTATTTTTACAGCTGAGGTGGCTTTAAAGCCGGAAGTTACATTAGGAGAATACAAAGGATTAAAGGTTGAAAAGATTTCCAACCGTGTGACACAGAAAGAGATCGAAGCAAAACTTGTTGAAGAACAGGAAAAGAACGCAAGAACAGTTTCTGTGACAGACCGTCCGGTTCAGGATAAAGACGAAGTTGTACTTGACTTTGAAGGATTTGTAGACGGTGTTGCTTTTGAAGGCGGAAAAGGAGAAAACTACCCGCTGACAATCGGCTCCGGAGCATTCATCCCGGGATTTGAAGAGCAGCTGATCGGCGCAAACCTGGAAGAAGAAAAAGAAGTGAATGTAAAATTCCCGGAAGAGTATCATGCAAAAGACCTGGCAGGAAAAGAAGCAGTCTTCAAATGTACAGTGCATGAGATCAAAGTAAAAGAACTTCCGGAACTGGATGACGAGTTCGCATCCGAAGTTTCCGAGTTTGAAACTCTGGACGCTTACAAAGCAGACATCAAGGCAAAGATCAAAGAGCAGAAGATCGCAGAAGGCAAGAGAAAACAGGAAGACAAAGCAGTAGAAGAAGCTGTTGCAAACGCGCAGATGGATATTCCGGATGCCATGGTTGACACAGAAGTAAGACAGATGGCAAATGATTTTGCTCAGAGATTACAGCAGCAGGGGCTGACTCTTGATCAGTACTTCCAGTTTACAGGAATGACAGCTGAGAAGATGACAGATGAGCTGAAACCGCAGGCATTAAAGAGAATTCAGACAAGACTTGTTCTGGAAGCGATCGTAAAAGCGGAAAACATCGAAATCAGCGATGAGAAAATCGACGAGGAAATCCAGAAGATGGCTGATGCTTACAAGATGGAAGCAGACAAGCTGAAAGAATTCATGGGAGAAAAAGAAAAAGAACAGATGAAACTGGACATGGCTGTTCAGGAAGCTGTTACATTCCTTGTTGATAATGCGGTAGAAGAATAAGAGACATAAATAATAAGGAGGCATATTGCATGAGTTTAGTACCTTATGTCATTGAGCAGACAAGCCGTGGAGAGCGTTCATACGACATCTACTCAAGACTTTTAAAAGACAGAATCATTTTTCTGGACGGTGAGGTAAATGATGCTTCAGCGAGTGTGATTGTTGCACAGCTCCTGTTCCTGGAAGCAGAGGATCCGGGAAAGGATATCAATTTATACATCAACAGTCCGGGCGGTTCTGTGACGGCAGGTCTGGCAATTTATGATACGATGCAGTACATCAAGTGTGATGTGTCTACGATCTGTATTGGAATGGCTGCAAGTATGGGATCTTTCCTTCTCTCCGGAGGGAAAAAAGGGAAGCGTCTTGCGCTTCCGAACGCTGAGATCATGATTCATCAGCCATCAGGTGGTGCACAGGGTCAGGCATCAGAGATACAGATTGCTGCAGAGCATATTCTGAAAACCCGCCGGAAATTGAATGAAATTCTGGCAGCGAATACCGGGCAGACACTGGAAACGATCAGCCGTGATACGGATCGTGACAATTTCATGTCTGCTGAGGAAGCAAAAGAATACGGTTTAATTGATGAGGTCATCACGAGCCGGTAAAGGGGAAACAAGGGGCTGTCCCATGTGCTTGGGGCATCCCCTTTCCGTGTTTCATAATACAATGCGGAAAGTATATAAATGAGGTGTGAGAATGGCTTTAAAAGAAGATGTGGTAAGATGTTCCTTCTGTAATAAGACACAGTCACAGGTGCGCAAGCTGATTGCGGGACCAAACGGTGCTTACATCTGTGATGAATGTATCGAGATCTGTGCCGAAATTATAGAGGAAGAATTCGAATATGAGAACGAAGACAACGGGCTTGGAGAGATTAATCTCTTGAAGCCGGAGGAAATAAAAAGCTTTCTGGATGACTATGTCATTGGTCAGGAGGAAGCAAAAAAGGTTCTTTCCGTTGCTGTATATAATCATTATAAACGGATTAAGGCGGAAAAAGATCTGGGAGTGGAACTGCAGAAAAGCAATATTCTTATGCTTGGACCGACCGGAAGCGGAAAGACGCTTCTTGCACAGACGCTTGCAAAAGTGCTGAATGTGCCGTTTGCGATTGCGGATGCCACGACGCTGACAGAAGCGGGATATGTCGGAGAAGATGTGGAAAACATTCTTTTGAAGATTATTCAGGCTGCTGACGGTGATATAGAAAGAGCAGAATACGGAATTATTTATATCGATGAGATTGACAAGATTACAAGAAAATCCGAAAATCCATCCATTACAAGAGATGTATCAGGAGAAGGGGTACAGCAGGCGCTTCTGAAAATCATTGAAGGTACGATTGCATCCGTGCCTCCGCAGGGCGGAAGAAAACATCCGCATCAGGAGCTGTATCAGATTGATACGTCCAATATCCTTTTCATTTGCGGCGGAGCGTTTGAGGGGATTGACAAGATCATCGAAAAGAGAATCGACCAGAAATCCATAGGATTTAATGCGGAAATTGCAACCAATCATGAAGACAATCTGGACAGACTGTTAAATCAGGTACTGCCGCAGGATCTTGTTAAATTCGGCCTTATTCCGGAATTCGTCGGACGTGTTCCGGTGATTGTCGCACTGGAATCTCTTGACAGAGAGGCACTGATTCAGATTTTGACAGAGCCAAAGAGCTCGATTGTGAAGCAGTATCAGAAACTGATGGAACTCGACGGAGTCAGCCTGCAGTTTGATAAAGATGCGCTTGAGGCGATTGCGGACCGTTCGATTGCAAGAAATACCGGAGCCAGAGGATTAAGAGCGATAATGGAAAACGTCATGATGGACATCATGTACAGGGCTCCATCGGATGAGACGCTGAAAACATGCATCATTACCAAAGATGCTGTTGAGGGAAAGAGCCTGCCAAAGACCGAGCATGAAGAACGTGAATCTGAAAGTGCATAATAGACAGAATGAGAGAGGTGCAGGTAATTATACCTGCACCTTTTGTAAAATACGGAGGAATTAATGACAGAACAGATCAATCATATACCAATGGTGCCGATCCGGGGCCTGACCGTCTTCCCGGGTATGGCAGTACATTTTGATGTTGTCAGGATCAAATCCATGGAAGGTGTTCAGCAGGCAATGCTTGCAGGACAGAAGGTGTTCCTGATCAGACAGAAAGAAGATAAAACTGAAGAGCCGCAGAAAGAGGAACTATGCCGTACCGGTGTGCTGGCGGAAGTCCGGCAGGTTGTGCGGGTGCCTCAAAAGGGTCTCAGAGTGATGGTTTACGGTGAAAAGAGGGCAGTGTTAAGAGAGATGCGTGAGGTGGAAGGATACTGGGAGGCAGATATTTCCATTTGTCAGGAAAAGCGTCCGGACCTTCCGGAAGGGGTATCTCTGGAGGGAATGAAAAAAATTCTGACAGATGCCCTGAAGATTTATGTAAAAAAGACACGGCGTGTTCCGGAAGGAGTGATCCGGGATATCCTGAAGCTTGATGATGTCTATGAAATGGCAGGAGAAGCGGCGGCAGGGATCGGACTGGATTCCGTTGTACTTCAGAAACTGCTGGATGAAGATGATCTTCTGGAACGCTACTATACGCTTGTAGCCAGGATCGAGGAAGATACACGGGCGGCAGATATTACCGCAGAAATTGAAAAGAAAGTCAGAGAGCGGATCGACAAAGGCCAGCGGGAATACATTCTGAGAGAACAGTTAAAATATATCCGTGAAGAGCTGGGAGAGGACGGAACATTGTCCGACGCGGAAGAATTCGAAAAAGCAGAAAAGAAAATGCAGGCTCCGGAGGAAGTACACGAGAAAGTGGCAAAAGAAATACGCCGGTTTAAAAATACAGTAAACAACCCGACCGAGGCAGGAGTCATCCGTACCTATCTTGAGACAATGCTGGAGATGCCCTGGGATAAAAGGGCGGAGGAATATACCGATATGAAACATGCCAAGGAGATTCTTGAGGCAGAGCATTATGGTCTGAAAGAAGTCAAAGAACGGGTGCTTGAATATCTGGCGGTCAGAGAACTGACAAAACGCAGCGGATCTTCTATTTTGTGTCTTGTGGGACCTCCGGGAACTGGAAAAACATCCATTGCGAAATCCCTTGCGGAGTCCATGAAAAAGCCTTATGTAAGAATCTCTCTCGGAGGTGTCAGAGATGAGGCGGAGATCCGGGGACACAGAAAGACCTATGTAGGAGCGATGCCGGGAAGAATCGCGGATGGGCTTCGGAAAGCGGGGGTCAAAAATCCCGTGATGCTTTTGGACGAGATTGACAAGGTGAGCACTGATTATAATAAAGGTGATACCTTTTCCGCACTTCTGGAGGTTCTGGATTCGGAACAGAATAAAAAATTCCGGGATCATTATCTGGAAGTACCGCTGGATCTCTCGGAAGTTGTCTTTGTGACAACCGCCAACACCCTTCAGACGATTCCAAGACCGCTTCTTGACAGAATGGAAGTGATTTCGGTCTCCAGCTATACGGAAAATGAAAAGATGCACATTGCGAAAGAGCATCTGATGAAGAAACAGCTGGAGCGTCACGGGCTGGAAGGTGGACTTCTCAGTATTTCGGATGGAGCATTGTGGAAAATCATCCGCAATTACACGAAAGAGGCCGGTGTCCGTACCTTGGAGCGAACCATTGGGGAGCTTTGCAGAAAGGCGGCCAAGGAGATTCTGGAGTCGGGAAAAAAGCGGGTACGTATCACGGAACGGAATCTGGGACAGTATCTTGGAAAAGAAAAATACCACTATCATATGGCAAACAGCCAGGATGAAGTGGGAATTGTGACAGGTCTTGCATGGACAAGCGTTGGAGGGGATACACTTCAGATTGAGGTCAATGTTCTTTCCGGAAAGGGAAATCTCCTGCTGACAGGACAGATGGGTGACGTCATGAAAGAGTCTGCGCAGGCCGGAATCAGTTATATCCGTTCCATCAGCGGCCGCTGTGGAATCGAAGAAGACTTTTTTGAAAAGCATGACATTCATGTACATATTCCGGAAGGGGCAGTGCCGAAGGATGGACCATCTGCGGGCATTACGATGGCCACGGCGATCCTTTCCGCAGTGACCGGGAAAAAAGTCCGGGCGGATGTGGCCATGACCGGAGAGATTACGCTCCGCGGAAGAGTGCTTCCGATCGGAGGACTAAAAGAAAAGCTGTTGGCAGCGAAAAACGCAGGCGTGCGTTGTGTGCTTGTACCATCTGAAAATCAGGCGGATGTGGAAGAAATTTCCAGGGAAATCACAAAAGGACTGGAGATCCGGTTCGTTTCACGGATGGAAGAAGTACTAAATACGGCACTTGCAGAAAAAATAGAACAGGAGGGAGAACAATGGTAATTAAAGAGGTTGCTCTGGAGACAGTGTGTGGAATTACCAGTAAACTTCCGGTTAATGACAAGCCGGAGATTGCATTTGCAGGCAAATCCAATGTAGGGAAATCCTCCCTGATCAATGCTTTGATGAACCGGAAGTCTCTGGCCCGGATTTCGGCTACGCCCGGAAAAACACAGACGATTAATTTTTATAATATCAATGGGGAAATGTATCTGGTTGACCTTCCGGGATATGGATACGCCAAGGTTTCCGAGAAAGAAAAGGAAGCGTGGGGAAAGATGATTGAGCGCTATCTGCATCAGTCTGCCATGCTTAAGGCGGTGTTCCTTCTGATTGATATCCGGCACGAACCGTCAAAAAATGATAAAATGATGTATGACTGGATTTTACATCAGGGGTATGAACCGGTAATTATTGCTACGAAGCTTGATAAAATCAAGAAAAGTCAGCTGTCAAAACAGCTCAAGGTGATCAGAGAAGGGCTGAATCTGGTAAGCGGCACAAAGGTGATTCCATTTTCCGCAAAAACAAAGCAGGGGAGAGAGGAAATCTGGGAGTTTGCCGAGACCAGAATGTTCGGGGCTGACAGTAAGGAGGAGTAGGATGCAGGAAGACGCAGATGGAATGAAAACAGATAAAAGGCCGTACTGGAAAGTTGCCGCAAGTCTTTTTTTCAGTCTTCTGGGGACGATCTTGTTTATTGTGATCGGTGTACGGGCAATCGGATTTTTCATGCCATTTGTTATCGGGTGGTTTATTGCGTATCTGGCGTATCCGCTTGTGGGGTGGCTGGAGAGCAGAGTGAAGATCAAGAAAAAACTGGGATCTGCCCTGATTATCATTCTGGTGATCGCTATTGTGGCAGGACTCGGATATCTGGGAATCGTAAAGCTGGCCCGGGAAATACAGATGGCGCTTAACAATGCTCCGGATCTTTATCAAGATCTGGAAGCGGGATTTCGGGAGATTGGAGAACGGTTTCAGGGAGTTTACAGGATGCTGCCCGAGAATATTCAAAACGGCTGGAACAGTCTGATTCAGAATATGGATGAAAGAGTAGGCGGTGTGATCGCAGGGATAGGAAACCCGGCGGTGGAAGCGACGGGAAATGTAGTCAAACGGATTCCGGGGATTCTTGTGTCTGTTATTGTAGCACTTGTATCGGCTTACTTTTTTACAGCCCAGAGGGAGGAAATCATACAGTGGAGTAAAAAAGTGGCACCCAAAGCGATTGAAGCAAGAATGTCAATGGTTATGTACAATCTGAAGTATGCGGTCGGAGGTTATTTTAAAGCGCAGTTTAAAATTATGGCGGTTGTAGGACTGATTCTATTGTGCGGCTTTCTGATTCTTGGTGTGGATTATGCTTTCTTACTTGCGATTTTAATCGCCTTTCTGGATTTCCTTCCGTTTTTCGGAACCGGAACCGCGCTGATCCCGTGGGCTGTATATAAGTTTTTTGTAATGGATATTAAAATAGCGATAACACTTTTGATCATTTATGGAATTACACAGCTGGTGAGACAGATCATACAGCCAAAACTGGTCGGTGACAGCATCGGACTCAGTCCGCTTCTTACGTTGATTCTTTTATATGTCGGATACCGGGTAGGGAGTCTGCTTGGCATGATTCTGGCAGTTCCGATCGGAATGATTATTCTAAATCTGTACAAAGCAGGAGCCTTTGATTATATTCTGGATGATGTTAGAATTCTGATGCGGGGAATTGCATCACTGAAAGAACCTTAGTCCGGCAGAAATAGACGAAAGAGTAAGACAGGAGTTTTTCAGTACAACTTGAAAACCTCCTGTCTCTTTTTTCGGCATTTATCCGAATTTGGGCAGGATGCACAAGTTTCATTGCTGGGGAGAATTCGGAATGATATAATAGTACAAAATGGAAGTGATTCTTGAAGGAGGAAAGGCATATGGCATTCGATGCTCAAAATACAAAACAGATGATTGAAGACGGAAAGGCGGTGCTTGGAATCGAATTTGGATCGACACGGATCAAGGCGATTCTGATTAATGAAAAAAAGGAACCGGTGGCATCCGGGAGCCACGACTGGGAAAACCGTTATGATCATGGGATCTGGACCTATACGCTGGAGGATATCTGGACAGGACTGCAGGACAGTTACCGGAGCATGACGCAGGACGTATCAGAAAAATACGGAACAAAGATCACAAATCTTGCTGCAATCGGATTCAGCGGTATGATGCATGGATATATGGCATTTGATAAAGAAGGGGAACTTCTCGTGCCGTTCCGCACCTGGAGAAACACAATCACAGCGGATGCATCGGAAAAGCTGACGGAGCTGTTCCGGTACCACATTCCTCAAAGATGGAGCATCGCCCACCTTTACCAGGCTGTTTTAAACGGGGAAGAACATGTAAAAGACGTAGCGTTTTTTACAACGCTTGCAGGATATGTTCACTGGAAACTGACCGGTAAAAAAGTACTTGGAGTCGGGGAAGCGTCTGGCATGTTCCCGATTGATGTCAAAGAAAAGCAGTTTCATAAAGGAATGATCGACACATTTGATGCCCTTGTTGCGGAGAAAGGATATCCGTGGAAATTAAGCGGAATTCTTCCGGATGTACTGCTGGCAGGCGAGGATGCAGGCGCTCTGACAGAAGAGGGGGCAAAGCTGCTGGATCCGTCGGGGAACCTGAAGGCAGGAGTACCGCTCTGCCCGCCGGAAGGAGATGCCGGCACGGGAATGGTGGCAACAAACAGTGTAGCGCCAAGGACAGGAAATGTATCGGCAGGAACCTCCGTTTTTGCCATGGTAGTACTGGAAAAAGAACTTTCCAAAGTATATCCGGAGATTGATCTTGTGACCACCCCGTCCGGAGATCCGGTGGGAATGGTACACTGCAACAACTGTACTTCCGACCTGAATGCATGGGTATCTGTATTTAAAGAGTTCGCAGAGACTTTTGGAATGGAAATTGGTATGGATGATCTCTATGGAACCCTGTACCGCAAAGCACTGGAAGGGAACAAAGACTGCGGAGGACTTCTCGCATACAATTATTTCTCAGGAGAACATATTACAAACTTTGAAGAAGGGCGCCCGCTATTTGTCCGGACACCTCAGAGCAGCTTTAATCTCGCAAACTTCATGAGAGTACATCTTTACACCTCTCTTGGAGCATTGAAAGTCGGAATGGACATCATGCTTAAAGAAGAACATGTAGAACTTGACCGGATTCTGGGACATGGCGGACTTTTCAAGACAAAAGGAGTCGGTCAGAGTATTCTGGCCGGAGCAATTGACACACCGGTTTCCGTTATGGAAACCGCGGGAGAAGGCGGAGCCTGGGGAATTGCCCTGCTCGCATCCTATATGGTGCATCGTGAGGAAGATGAAAATCTGGCAG
>NZ_SPHM01000003.1:0-165345 GCF_005844125.1 Pseudoflavonifractor sp. BSD2780061688st1 E11 | reverse complement strand
GTTTTTTTTGATTATACATCAGAACAGCTGTGATTACCAGAATATTTAGTTAAATATCATCAAGTCAGCACACTAGTAAAGTATAGTAAAGATATAATCAAGTTTCAGCATCAATTGCTATTCAGAGGAAAGAATTTCTACATTTATTTCTTATGTATCATTTGAATAATAGCATCTTGTATAATTACATTAACGGTTAACCGGAAAATAAGCAGGAGGTAAGAGGAATATGGAAAACAGAGAATTTGTGACACAATGGGTAATTGATGCGGTAAAGAATGAATATCCGGAAGATATAGCACTGGTTGTTTCTCATACGACACTAAGAATAGATGATCAGGTAAAGGCAGTCAGCTATTTTGTCCCGATTACAGAAAGAGGATATCGTTTTGGGCGTACCTTTATTCTGGAAGGGGTAGGGTTTGATATCTGGGGAATTGACTGGGCGAGATTGGAAAAATTTGCTGAGTTGGAAGAATATAATATAACTTGTCTTGCAGATGGAGAAATTCTGTATGCCAGAACAGAAGAAGATGCTGAACGTTTTAGACAATTAAAAAGACGTCAGGCAGAAAATCTTTCAAATCCGGAGAAAATGAGGCAGTGTGCTTTGAGTTCTTATGAAAAAGCAAAGAATATTTTTGCGGAAATGATGTTTGCTGCGATAAGCGATGCGAAAATGTGCGCAGGTTATGTATTGGATTATCTGGCTCAGGCGATAGCTTTTTCTAATCATCAATATTTTAGAAAATCTCAGACCGATCAGATCGAAGAACTTACCGATATGAAAAAAGTCCCAAAGAGATTTCTTGAGTTATATCGTAATGTAATTGATGAGTCTGATGTGGAAGTTCAAAGAAAGTTGTGCCATGAGGCAGTGTGCGTTGTACGGGAGTTTCTGGAAAAGGAAAGTACTGTCGATAAAGATAGTTTAAATTACAATACGGACTTTCAGATGCTGGCTGACTGGTATGCGGAATTATCCTATACATGGCTGCGTATTCGATATTATTCCAGAAGGAATGATCCGGTTAAGACCTATATGTGGGGAATTTTGCTTCAGCAAGAGTTGAACATTGTATGTGATGATTTTGGAATAAAGAGAATGGGGCTTATGGAACATTATAATGTGAATCGATTAAATGAATTTGCTGACTATGCAGATCATCTGGAAGAGAAAATGCGAACTATTATTACAGAAGGGGGAGGAAAAATACACGAGTATAAGAGCATGGAGGAATTTCTTCATGAGATATAGAAATGCTCGGGATATTATTCCGGATCATTTACTTGAAGAACTGCAAAAATATGTGTCGGGAGAAACAGTGTATATTCCCCGTTCGCAGGAAAAGAAAAGATGGGGAGCGGTATCAGGGGCCCGTACCTATTATCAGGAACGGAATGAAAGAATCCGGGATAAATTTCATAATGGAGATAGTATAGATTCGCTTGCGGATGAATTTAAATTATCTACCGATTCCATCAGAAAAATCGTATACAAAAGATGTGATGATCATTCCGGGGTATAAAGGGGAAAAGAGACATTAAATCAGTGGATTATAAAACAGACGTAGGAGATACAGTAGTATGGCCACGTCTGTTTTTTTACATTGATTTTACGTTGGATTTACGCAAGAGAAGCACAGTTTTACATGAATTTAATGTAGATTTGACACGGATTACAGGGGCAATATGTTATTCTTTTTTTGTTGTAAAGTTTATATACTCAAACAGAAACTATAAATTGATTTTTCAGGAAAAGGGGTATATGATGAAAAGAGAAAAGCGCAGTAGAAAACAGATAAAAAACGATATGGTGGTTCGTTATTATTGCATGGAGACAAAAGTGGATGGGAATGCGAAGAAGGTATTTCACAGCGTTCCATACAGGAACTGCCGATAAGGAAAAGTGTACTGCAGAAAAGGAATGAAGGAGCGTATAGAATATATGGGAAGCGAATATATGAATCGAGAGCTTTCGTGGCTGAAATTTAATGAAAGGGTACTGGAAGAGGCGGAGGATAAGTCCGTACCGCTCTGTGAGCGTTTCACTTTCGTATCGATTTATCAGACGAATCTGGACGAGTTTTTTATGGTCCGGGTTGGTTCCCTGTACGACCAGACGCTGCTGCCTCAGGATATCAGGGACAATAAGACACAGATGTCTTCACAGGAGCAGATTGACGCGATACTTGAAGAGGTCAGAAAGCTGAATAAAAGGAAAGAAAAGGTATATCAGAAGCTGATTGAAAAAGTTGCAAAGGAAGGCGTTCGTCTGTACCGCATGGATCAGATTGAAGATGAGAAGAAGATGGAAAGATTCTTCCAGTCGGAGATTCTTCCGCTGATTTCCCCGACCGTGGTCGGCAGGAGACAGCCGTTCCCGTTTTTGAAAAATAATGAAATTTATGCGGTTGTTTCTCTGACGACAAAGAGCAGCAAGAAGGTCCGTCTTGGAATTGTACCGTGTGCAAGCAATATTTTCCAGAGGATGATTGAGATTCCGGGAGAAAAGGGATCTTATGTTCTTGGTGAAGATCTGATTCTTCACTTTGTATCCAAGGTATTTCCGGGATACAAGATTCAGGGTAAAGCGCTGATCCGTGTGACGAGAAATGCCGATATTGATGCGGATGCACTTTATGATGAGGATCTGGACTACCGGGAATTTATGGCGGATCTGATGAAGCAGAGAAGAAAGCTTGCTCCGATCCGGCTTGAGATGTCCGGAGATCTGGATATCGGAAGCATGCTGATGCTGGATAATTATCTGGGACTGGAGGAGAAGTATGTGTTCCATTCCGAAGTCCCGCTGGATTTCTCTTTTGTATTCCAGATTCAGGATATGCTGAGAAAAAATGAAAGTCTGTTTTACGAAAAACGTACTCCGCAGAAGTCGCTGATGTTTCAGGATGGAAGAAGCATTATTGAGCAGATTAAAGAGGGAGATAAGCTCCTTTCTTATCCATATGAGTCAATCAGGCCGTTTTTGCGTCTCCTGACCGAGGCTGCGGAGGATGAGAACGTGGTTTCCATCAAGATGACACTGTACCGTCTTGCAAAGCAGAGTAAGGTGATTGAGGCGCTCATTGAGGCTGCGGAGAATGGAAAGGAAGTCGTCGTGCTTGTGGAACTCCGCGCCCGCTTTGATGAGGAAAATAATATCGAGTGGTCCCGCCGTCTGGAGAATGCTGGATGCCAGGTTATTTACGGCCTGGACGGCTATAAGGTACATTCCAAGCTTTGCCTGATCACAAGAAAGACAGATAAGCAGTTTGAGTGCATTACACAGATCGGAACCGGAAACTATAATGAAAAGACGTCCAGACTGTATACAGACCTTTCCCTGATGACGGCAAATACCGATATCGGTATTGAGGCGGCAAAGGTATTCCGCGCCCTTGCAAAAGGGGAAGTGGTGGAAGACATGCAGCATCTGCTTGTGGCGCCGCACTGTCTGCAGAACCGGGTACTGGATATGATGGACGAGGAGATCGAACACGCAAAGAAGGGGGAACCGGCATACATCGGCATCAAGATGAACTCCCTGACAGACAAGAAGATCATCGACAAGCTGATTGAGGCTTCCTGCGCGGGCGTGAAGATCGAGATGATTATCCGTGGAATCTGCTGTCTGGTGGCAGGAGTGAAAGGAAAGACCGAGAACATTCGTATTATCAGCATTGTAGGACGTTTCCTGGAACATTCCCGGATTTATATGTTCGGTACGAAGGAACGGAGAAAATATTACATAGCATCTGCGGACTTTATGACAAGAAATACAGTCAAACGTGTGGAAGTCGCATCTCCGGTTTATGATCCGGCCATTCAGGAAAAGCTGGAATACATTTTTGACACGATGAATCGTGACAATCAGAAAGCGCGTGAGATGCATGAGGACGGTATGTACTATAGAGTGCATAATGACGAAGAGCCTTTGAATTCTCAGGAACGTCTGTACGAAGATGCATACAATAGATAGCAGTGTATGGAAGCTGTACGGACAGAGTCCGGAAAAGCCGGTGAAGCGTTTCTTTCTTCTTGACATGGACGGAAAAATTATGGATAATTTTATCGAAATGACAGGATGAGAAAGGAAGGGAGAGGCGTGATGCTGACAGAAGAGCTTCTGAAGGATGCCCTGCAATATGGGAAAGCATTTACCAAACTGGGCATGACAGCGCAGTATATTCCGCAGCTGCGGGATGTGAATAAATATTATCTTGGGGTCTGTACAATGGATCTGGACGGCAATGTGCTGGAAGCGGGAGATACGAGAATTCCGTTTACGATCCAGAGTATTTCCAAGCTGGTATCGCTGATTCTTGCGATCCGGGACTGTGGAGCGGATCATCTTTTCCATGAGAAGGTTGGTGTGGAGCCGACCGGAGACCCGTTCAATTCCATTGTAAAGCTGGAGACAAAGACCCGCCCGTTTAATCCGTTTATTAATGCGGGAGCCATTACTGTGGCAAGCTGTATCAAGGGAAAGGATGCAGATGAGAAATTTGAGCGTTTTCTGGAGTTTACGAGGAAACTCTGCAACAACGAGGAAATCAGCCTGAATCAGGCCGTTTACGAATCTGAGAGGGAGACTGGAGACCGGAACCGGGCTCTGGCGTATTATCTGAAGGCATCCGGGATTCTGGAAGGTGATGTGGAGGAGTGTCTGGACTTTTATTTCCGGATGTGCTCGGTCAATGTGACCGCTCACGATATTGCGTACATGAGTCTGGTGCTTGCCAATCATGGTGTGGATCCGCTGGATCAGGAAGAGCTGATCGAGCCGCAGTATGCGAAGGCGATCCGCGCGCTGATGCTGACATGCGGGATGTATGACGGATCCGGTGAGTTTGCCATGACAGTCGGATTTCCGGCAAAGAGTGGTGTCGGTGGAGGAATTGCAGTTCCTCTTGTAGACCGGATGGGAATCGGCGTATTCGGCCCTGCCCTGGATGAAAAGGGAAACAGTGCCGGGGGCATTAAGATCCTGGAATACTTGTCCAACAAGATGGGGATCTCGCTGTTTTAGACAATCGAAGAAGTGAAAGAAAGAATGAGAGCGTGATGTGTGAAAAGCATGACGCTCTTTTTGTGTAAAACGCACAAAGATTCGCAAAACATGTAATAAGTAATAGAAAAAATGAAAATATGATATAATTAAAACAATAGAAAGACTATTTTCTTTTGAAGGGAGGGAAAAGTATGAGGAGCAAAAGGAAATGGAGACTGATCTGGGCTCTCATGTTAATGATGGCAGTTCTTCTGGCTGGATGTCAGTCTGAGGATAAGACGACGAAAGAGAAAGAGCCGGATCCAAAGAAGACCGAAGTAAAGGAAGAGGAAGTCAGCGCGGAAGCAAAAGCAGTGATTGAGGCCATGATGACAGGCCCAAATGCAGATCTTCTGTTCATGCCGTCCGCAGTGGGAGAAGGAGTAGACACTACACAGGCGCAGGAGAATGCGGGAGAAACAGCAGGAGAGAATGCCTCCGTCATGGAGAACTGGGAAGATAAGATCGGAGACTATTTTACAGAAAACGGCATGCAGGATTTTCTTACTTCAGGCCCGGCTATGAAATTCCTTCTGATGGCAGAAGAAGAGGGAACGGAGCTTCAAGTAAAGGAGATAACGCTGGAAGACAGAAGTGAATATACAGAGACTGTCCATGTCCGGTATATGCAAGGCGGCAGAGAGGAAGAAGCGGGATTTACATTTACCCGCGATTCAGACGGGAAAATCACTCAGGTGACGGAAGATGAAAAGTTGGCGGCAACGCAGATGCGGATTTATGAACCAAGAGAAATCAGCCGGGAAGACTTTCTTTCTGCCTATGCAAAGCAGGAGAGTGTTCCTGTGGAAGAAGCACCGGCTGAGGTAGAAAACCAGCGTAAGTTTTTACTGGCATACTACGGAATAAAGGCAGAAGACTGTAATATTGTATACGAAGAACGGACGAAAGATAAGAATGTCGGGGACGACCTGATTCTGACAGCTACGATTTACACAGAAATGCTGGTGGATAAAGAGAGCGGAGAGTATGTATCGTATGGTGTGCCGGCATCCACAGAAACACAGCTTCGAGGTGATATTGAAATATTAAGAGGAGAAGATAATTTGACATCATCGGCATGGATGATACAAAATGGGGCAGTTGAAGTTAATGTCAATGATACTGTATATTTCCAGACAGATGCAGCAAGAGAATTTACGAAGAAGGATATAGAAAAGACAGCAGAGAACAGTTATCGGTACACCATTAACGATACAATTGTATTCACCTATCCTTTATAATTAAGAAATAAAAAACGGGGATGCATGAAGCATCCCCGAAAATTTTTGTAATTAGATGGTATCACCACGTTTGATATAACCAGGGTTCTCAGGTGTTCCAATCAGATTGGAAACGTGGCGGATACTGGAATTTTTGTCTACGACATAATTTTCTACCGTAATATCCTTACCGATGGATGCGCCAGGAAGGATCACGCTGTTTCTTACAACGGCGCCTTTCTTCACTACGCAGCCACGTCCGATTACGGAATTCTCAACGGTTCCTTCGATCAGACAGCCGTTTGAAACAACAGAATTTTTCACAGAAGCTGTCTCGAAGTACTGTGTCGGGCAGGAATCGTTTGTTCTTGTATAAATCGGCCAGTTCTTTTCAAAGAGATTCTGTGCCGCTTTGAAATCGATCAGATTGATATTTGCATTGTAGTAACTCTTGAAGTCTGTAATAGAAGCAAAAAATCCATGATGGGAAACTCCGCGTACATCCAGTTCGCCGCACTCAAAATTAACGATCTGAGACAAGGTGTAAATGGAGGAGAGCCTTTTCGCTTTTGCAATCAGTTCAAGGAAAAGCTCTTTCTTCATAACATAGGTATCCATGAAGATGTTGCGGTTTTTTGCGTTTCCGTTGTTCGGCTCGATAGAGAGCACACCTTTTTGTTTGTTCAGATTCAGAATATCGCATTTTAAAAACTCGTCTTTTGCGGTATCTACTGTGTGATAGAGCAATGTAATATCGGCTCCGGAATCAATGTGATTCTGAAGCAGAGTGTCGAAATTCTGGGAATAAACCATGTAGCTTGGCGCAAGGATCACATATGGATACGGAGCGTTTTCGATACATTCCAGATTTTCACGATATGCTGCGATATCTGTGTTGTAAACATCATTTTCACCGTTGTATTCAGAGAACAGTGTGAGAAGTTTTCCTCTCTTGGAGTTCAGGTTGTAGTGACGGCCTGTTCCAAGATGTTCTACCAGTGAACGAGGTTTTCTTCTGATATATACATGAATGTGGTCAATTCCGCTGTTTGTCATGTTTGAAATCGGAAAATCAATGACGCGGTATCTTCCAAGGAAGGAGAATGCTCCGATCGGACGGTATACAGTCATTCCGTCAACCCCGATATGATTTCCGGCAAAATTTACAATTCCAAATGCTCTGCTCATATTATTCAGCCCCCTTTACGTTTTTCGCCACTAATTCGATGTGTTCGCTGTCAGCACTTCCGACAACAGCATCTTTTCCGATTTTAACACCGTCTGCTACAAGAGAGCGGACAACAGTCGCACCTTCTGCGACTTCTGCATCCGGCATGAGAACACTGTCGATCACTTTGGCACCGGCACCGATACGTGCACCTGTAAACAGAACAGAGTTTTTAACTGTTCCGTCGATTATACAACCCTGTGTAATGAATGCACGCTGAATATCTGCATCAGGACCTACATAATGAGGGAGAGTGGTTGCGTCTTCGGTATAGATCTTCCAGGAAGAATCGTTCAGATCAAGTTCATTGTGAGCGTCAAGAAGATCCATATTTGCTTCCCAAAGAGAATCGATAGTTCCGACATCTTTCCAGTAGCCCTTGAATTTATAAGCGTACAGACGCTTCTCGTCAGCAAGAAGCTGAGGAATAATATCCTTTCCGAAATCGTGGTTGGAATCCGGATCTTTCGCATCGGCGATCAGCATTTTGCGTAGAAGCTTCCAGTTAAAGATATAGATTCCCATGGAAGCAAGCGTGCTCTTCGGATGCTCCGGTTTCTCTTCAAATTCGTAGATACGTCCGGTCTCGTCTGTATTCATGATACCGAAACGGCTGGCTTCTTTTAATGGAACTTCGATTACGGCGATGGTCGCGTCGGCATTGCATTCTTTGTGGTAAGCCAGCATCTTTGCATAGTTCATCTTGTAGATGTGGTCTCCGGAAAGGATCAGGAGATACTCCGGAGAAAAAGAGTCGATAAAATCGATGTTCTGTGAAATCGCATCAGCGGTTCCCCTGTAAACATCCAGGTTCGCATCAGCTTTTTCACGAGGCGGCAGTACATAAACACCGCTGTTTTTTGCATCAAGTCCCCAGCGACGACCTGCTGCAACGTAGCTGTTCAGAAGAATGGATTCGTACTGAGTTAAAACTCCTACAGTATCAATGCCGCTGTTTGCACAGTTGCTTAAAGGGAAATCGATGATACGGTATTTTCCACCGTATGAAACGGCAGGTTTTGCTACTTTTGTGGTAAGCTCATGCAGACGGGTACCTCTCCCACCAGCTAAAATCATTGCTAACATACTGTTTTGCTTCATTGTGAGTCCTCCCTTTTCTTTTGCTCTGCAACTATTATACAATTTTATTGGAATTCTTTCCATAATTTTGTGCAAATAAATGGAAAAAATATAAAAGAGTTATGAAAAAATACTGTCCAAAAGGCTGTCCACTCCGATTGTTTGTGCAGGTTTCCTTGTGGAAGGAAAATAGAGGAGATATAATGACTATGAATGGACTTCGAGAGTTTTACTGGAAAGCAGAAAATGAGGAGGCAGAAAACCGTGAGAAAAAGAAAATTATGGGCAAGGAGAGCGGGGGCTCTTCTGACGGCGGCAGCAATTACCGCATCGTTGTGCGTTCCAAATGTTCTGGCAGAAGAACCGCAGCAGACTGCACAGGAACAGACCACACAGAGCACAGAGACGCAGA
Organism: Pseudoflavonifractor sp. BSD2780061688st1 E11; assembly: GCF_005844125.1. Taxonomy (NCBI): domain Bacteria; kingdom Bacillati; phylum Bacillota; class Clostridia; order Eubacteriales; family Oscillospiraceae; genus Pseudoflavonifractor; species Pseudoflavonifractor sp. BSD2780061688st1 E11. The sequence goes on along the minus strand of NZ_SPHM01000003.1, from coordinate 156,352 downwards.
CGGCGGAAGTGCAGAGCACGGAGACACAGCCGGAAGCTGAGACAGGCACAGAGACAAAACCGGAAGCAGACCCGGTTGCGGAGACAAAACCGGAGGCCGAGCCAGGCACTAAGGCACAGCCGGAAGAAATGCAGAACACGGAGACGCAGACGGACAGTGAAAAAGCACAGCAGACAAAGGAAAGTGCGGAAGTACAGAAAGAAGAAGCTGAGGCAGAGCCGGAGACTGCGGAAAAAGAAACAGAAGCGGATGCGGCAAAAGCGGCAGCAGCTGCTGATGAGACAACAGAGACGACAGAGGAAGCAAGAGACGGACAGTACGACACGACAAAACCGGTGATTGAGAAAGTTGAGTTTCCGCAGCAGGGACAGACACTGACGACGAAAGATACGTTGAAGTTTTATGTATATGCGTATGATGCGGACAGCGAAATCGAAGAAGTAGAAATTCGTCTTGGAATGTCTTATAGTTGGTATTACATGACGGTTACCTATGATGAATCCAAAGGATGTTATGTAGGAGAATACCCATTGTCCGATGTTTATACGGATAAGATCACAATAGAAGAAATTACTGTAACAGATACAAGTAATAACTATGTAAAGGGAGAATTGAAGAAGGACGGAACAGGGGAATATCTTTACTGGGTCAACTTTGATAAAGAAGAAAATCTGGATTATACCGTTACGGACTTCCGGTTTGAACAGCAGGGAAAGACGTTGAAAAACGGGGATAGCCGGGAGATTTCTTTCAAAACGGATCCGGCCGCGGCGGAAGATTTCAGCGAAATTGATGTTTATTTCAGCAATGAAGAGACACAAATGGGAGATGCTGTCTATGCAACTTACGAAGGCAATGGTGTATGGACTGGAAATACAACTGCGTGGACATATGGAGACGGCGGAAAATGGATTTTGAGCCAGATTCAGGGAGTCAAGACCGGAGGAGTAGTTGATCTCCAGATGGATGGCAAGGAGAATTTCTGGTATGAGACAGAAGGAGATCAGGATGTTTCCGAAGATACACAGAGCCCTGAGATTACATCGATTGACATTGATGTAAATGGGAAAAATTTATCTGTAGGAGATACAGTGACTGTGACTGTCAAGGTAAGGGATAATGGAGAACTCAATAAAGATTACGGAGAAGCATACTTTCGGGCTGCAGCTGATATTGCAGAACCGTCAAGGACAGAGTTCTTCGAGTATGACGAAGAGCAGGATGCCTTTGTGACAACTTTTGAAATCTGGGACAGTATGTATCCATGTGAATGGTATCTGCAAAATCTGGAATTTCGGGATATGGCCGGAAATTCAACAAATATTTACAGCTCATTTCCGGAGTTCTCATCAGAGTACCCATATTACTTTAATGTGGTAAATGAAAATACATTTGTCAACGAAACGTATGATACTAAAATTGAGTTAAATGTACTGGATGAAGATGGCGAGTGGGTTGTCTACGATAACATCGAAGTACAGGATGTAGAGCGCCGGGCAACATATAAAGAAGCCGGAATCAATCTCCCGACAGAGATTACGGAGAAGTACCCGGGACTGACATTTACAGGCTGGGCGATGCCTTCCGGAAGACAGATTGATGAAAATACAATGGTCATGCCGGAGGTAGAATATACGTATTTATATGCAACCTATGACAAACTGCCGGTACATGCATATTTTAATTATATCAATACCGATCAGGAACTTGTGACACTGGAGGATATCATTCTGCTTGAACCAGGTGCTACATACGATGATCTTAGGGCTTACATTGAAAAGATTCCGGAGCCGGAAGATGGATATCAGGGAATCGATTTTCAGTCCTGGACATTGTATGGGGACATTGAAGGAAATATTGGTCCATCCGCAAATCACTCCATATATGCAGAATATGATAAAAATGCAATGAGGCTGGACTATTCCTATCTCAGCAGTGAAAACGAATGGAAGCATGCTTCTCAGTTTTTCTACTATGATGACGGCGCAACCTATCAGGATATGATAAATTATGCGGAAGATTATCGGCCGGAAGATATGTCTGAGGAAGTAGAGTTTGTTAAATGGAACATTGAGTTGTATGATGAAAACCCGGAAGATGAGATCAAAGATAACGGTTCAGGTGTTCCAAGTACGTCAGTATCTCCGGAATATAAGGATCAGTATGTTGTTCTGGTAAGAAATATTCATTATGGACCAGACGGACGTCAGCTGGCAGATTCAGAACCGATTGTTGTTGACAAGGGAACAAAGGTCGGAGAAGTTTATGATATCATAGATAAGATGGATAAAGAACATTATAAAGGCCTGAAGTTTAAAGAATGGCAGTATGAAAATGGCTGGAATAATGAAGATGAAGTCACATATAACGGAATGATGTTTATCAGGAGAGCAGAATATTCCAACAGCCTGGTTCGTTTCATGATCCATAGTGATGTGGATGAAATCACAGGCTTTGGACCATATATGACAGAACCAGAATGTGATTACATTTATTGCATCGTTGCAGAAGCTGGAGAGACTGTCACGTTGCCAACTGAGTTTGAAGGGTATGACGAGATTGAATGGAGTTACTGGCCGGAAGATGGAAAAGTAACGGTTGCAGCCAATGATGTGTATACATACTACGGCGAGGGTATCAGAAACACCACTGATCCAGAAGAACCAACAGATCCATCCGACCCGGAAAAACCAGTGGATCCGGAAGAGCCGACTGATCCGGAAAAACCAGTAGATCCGGAAGAGCCATCTAATCCGGAAGAGCCTTCCAAACCGGAGAAACCGTCGAATCCGGGTACAGAAATTCCGGCAGATACCGTGGATTCTGTTGTGCAGGAAATTGAAGGAACTTCCGCTGGTTCAACAGTACAGGTAGATATGAAAGACGCAACTGTTCTTTCCAAGGAAATTCTGGAAGCGGCAAAAGGCAAAAATGTGAATATTCAGCTCAACATGGGATCCTACACATGGACCATCAACGGAAAAGACATTAAAGCTTCTGATCTGAAAGACATTGACATGAAGGTAACCATGAATACCAACGCAATTCCAAGCAGTGTCGTAAAGAAACTTGCAGGGGACAATCCGACCATGCAGCTTTCGCTGGCGCATGAGGGAGACTTCGGATTCCAGGCAAAACTGACACTCAATGTAGGAAGCCAGTATGCAGGAAAATTCGGAAATCTTTATTACTATGACAGTGATGGAAAACTGGTATACATCAACAGTGGAAAAGTAGCAGAAAGCGGAAATGTATCTCTGACATTCAGTCATGCATCCGACTATGTGGTTGTGCTGGCTGATCAGCAGTACATCGGCAATGGTGACGGACAGACCGGAGCATCCAATACCTCCGGAAATGAAGGAACCACTCAGAAACAGTCAGGAGCAGACGTTGTCAAAACAGGAGACAGCGCTCCGACTGTAACACTTCTGATTGTGATGGGAGCAGCTGTTGTAGTTATTGCAGGTGCGGTGATCGTGAAAAAAAGAGGATCTGCAAAATAATATAGGGTAAATTGAAAAAACCGCCGCAAGGAGAAGGACCCCCAATCCTGCGGCGGTCTTTTACGGTTTGAAATAACAAATCGAGCAGGACAACGCATAAAATAAAAGAAAAACCGATAAAGTGTCATATAGCCATGTGAACAGGGAGAAAGAAAAATGGAATTACACTTGCTTGAGCTTTTGTCGGAATACGGATATTTCGGAATGTTCCTGCTGATTATGATCGAAAATATTTTTCCACCGATTCCGTCCGAAGCAGTGCTGTCGTTTGGCGGATTTCTGACGGAACATACAGAACTGAATCTACAGGGGATGCTCATCGCAGCGACGGCAGGATCACTGACAGGGGCGGTGATTCTGTACTGGGCAGGGAGAATTATACCACTGAACCGGCTGGATCATGTTCTGTCAAACAGATGGATCAGGAAAGCAGGCTTCAAAGAAGGAGACATCAAAAAGACACTAAAATGGTTTGACAGGCATGAAAACAAAGCAGTCCTCCTTGGAAGATGCGTACCTGTCATACGAAGCCTCATCTCCATACCGGCAGGCATGACCAGAATGCCCTTTGCTCAATTTCTGTGCTACACAGCCATCGGAAGCGGAATCTGGAATCTGCTTCTTCTCGGTCTCGGGAAAAAGGCCGGAAGCTCCTGGTACAAAATCACACAGATCTTTGATCAATATCAGGCAGCTATCATCACACTGATTGCGGCTGCAGCCATCTACTTTATTGCATCCAAATTAAGCACAACAAAGAAAAAAGACTGATTTTTTTCATTGGGGACAGGTTCCGGTGCATCGGAACACGTCCCCAATGTTACGTTCCCGATATTGACATTGGTGAATGATGAGCATACAATAGTTGTATATACAAGTATTTGGAGGTGTGGGATGTGCTGAGGAGAATTTTTTCTTATATGGGGAAGTATAAGAAGTATGCTCTGCTGGCGATTTTGTGCGTGACGGCGGAATCGTTGTTTGAACTCATTGTGCCGCTGATTATGGCGGACCTGATTGATGTCGGTGTGGTGAACGGGGACAGGCATTATATTTATATGAAGGGGGGTCAGATGGTTATCTGCGCGTTGCTTGCATTGTTTCTGGGGATCGGAAGTTCGCGGTTTTCGGCTCTTGCCGGCCAGGGGCTTGGAGCGGAGCTGAGGAAAGCGGAATATGAGAGTCTTCAGGGATTTTCGTTTGCGAATATTGATCATTTCAGGGTGTCGTCGATCGTGACGAGGCTGACAAGTGATGTGACCAATATCCAGAATTCGGTATCTACGGGACTTCGGCCTTTCTGCCGTGGGCCTGTAATGCTTGTAGCTGCAACGGCGGTCGCATTTTCCATCAATGGGAAGCTTGCACTTGTGTTTCTTGTAGCGCTTCCGATTCTGGCGGTGCTTCTGTTTTCTATTGTGAGTCATGTTCAGCCGTTGTATACGAAGATGCAGACGGCTATTGATCTGGTAAACCGGATTATTCAGGAGAACCTGACGGCGATTCGGGTGGTGAAAGCGTACGTCAAAGGGGAATACGAGACGGAGAAGTTTGATGAGGTAAACAGGAATCTGAAAACCCAGTCGGAAAAAGCGTTCCGTCTGGCGGCGCTGAATATGCCGGCCATGCAGATTGTGATGTACGGCACGATTCTGAGCCTCATCTGGTTTGGTGGCAGGATGATTCAGGTCGGCGGAATGCAGGTCGGGGAGCTGACAGGTTTTCTAAGCTATGTTATGCAGATTTTGAATTCTCTGATGATGATTTCCAATGTGTTTCTGATGATGACCCGTTCCATGGCATCGGGAAGCCGTATTCTGGAGATCATTGATGAAAAAGTGGATATTACCGACCGGGAAGCGGAAGACCACGAGGTAGAGCGCGGCGAGGTTGAGTTTGACCATGTTTACTTTCAATATAGAAAGGACGCACCGGAATATATTCTGTCGGATGTGTCTTTGAAAATCCCGGCAGGCAGTACGTTTGGAATTATCGGTCAGACCGGTTCAGCGAAATCAACGCTGATTCAGCTGATTCCTCGTCTTTATGATGCGACAAAAGGGGAGGTCCGGATCGATGGAATTCCGGTGAAAAAATACAAGGTGGAGCATCTGCGTGACGCAATTGCCGTGGTGCTTCAGAAGAATACGCTTTTTTCCGGCACCTTGATAGAAAACCTGCGGTGGGGCAAGGAAGATGCCACGATGGAAGAGATTGAACAGGCCTGCCGTATTGCCTGTGCGGATGAGTTTATCGACCGGCTTGCAGACGGTTATGAGACGGAAATGGGGCAGGGCGGTGTCAATGTGTCAGGCGGACAGAAGCAGCGGCTTTGTATCGCACGGGCGATTCTGAAGCGGCCGAAAGTACTGATACTGGATGATTCAACGAGTGCTGTGGACACGGCAACCGAGGCGAAAATCCGGACGATGTTAAAAGAGGAACTTCCGGAGATGACGAAGATCATCATCGCCCAGAGGATTTCCTCTGTGCGTCATGCAGACCAGATCCTGATTCTGGATGACGGGAAGGTGTCGGATATCGGTACCCACGAAGAACTTCTGGAAAGAAATGAAATCTATCAGGAAATTTATGAATCTCAAAAGGAAGGAGCGGAGCTTTAATGGCAAGATATCTGGGATATAAAAGACCAAAAGATCTGAAGCGGACAATGGGGCATCTGATGCACTATCTTGGCGGACACAAGTGGATGTTCCTTCTGGTGGCGGTGCTTGTGCTGATCAGTACCGGAGCCAATATTCTGGGGACGTATCTGCTGAAACCGGTTATCAATGAATTTATTCTTCCGGGGGATGTGAAAGGACTTCTGGCGGCGGTAGCGGGTATGGCCGTCCTTTACCTGTGCGGTGTGACGGCAACATTTGGCTACAACCAGCTGATGGTCATCACGGCACAGAAGGTCATCAAGGAAATCCGGCAGGATCTTTTTGCCCACGTGCAGAAGCTTCCACTGAAATATTATGATGCCCATACTCACGGAGAGCTGATGAGCCGGTTCACCAATGACGTAGACACAGTGCAGGAGGCGATGAACAGCAGCTTCGCCATGCTGATTCAGAGTTTCCTTATGCTGGCGGGAACGATTACCATGATGCTGGTATTAAGTGTACGGCTGACGCTGATTGTCGTGGTTTTTCTGCTTTTGATGGCTGCCTTTATCAAGTTTAACGGCAGCAGAAGCCGGAAATACTTTACAAGGCAGCAGGAGGAGATCGGAAAGATCAATGGATTTGTAGAAGAGATGGCGGCGGGCCAGAAAGTGGAGAAAGTGTTCAACCACGAGAAGGCTGATTTCAAGAAGTTCTGTGAGATGAATGAAAATCTCCGGAGGGAATCGACGAATGCCCTGACTTTTGCCGGAATGATGGTGCCGACAATTGTAAGCCTTTCCTTCGTGAATTATGCGGTTTCGGCCTGTGTGGGCGGGCTCTTTGCCCTGTCCGGACTATTGGATATCGGCAGCCTTTCTTCCTATCTCGTCTATGTGCGCCAGAGCGCCATGCCGATGAACCAGTTTACACAGCAGGTGAATTTCCTGCTGGCGGCCCTTTCCGGTGCGGAGCGGATTTTCCAGATGATGGAGGAAGAACCGGAGATTGATGAAGGAACCATCACCCTCTGCAATGTAAGAAGAGAAGGGGATGTTCTGGTGGAATGTGAAGAGAAGACGGGAGAATACGCATGGCGGGAAGAGAAGGAAGATCAGGTGGTGCTCACACCGCTGAAAGGCGATGTGCGTTTTGACAATGTCGTATTTTCCTATGTGCCGAATAAACGGATTCTGAATGGAATTTCGCTCTATGCAAAACCGGGACAGAAGATTGCCTTTGTGGGATCGACCGGAGCGGGAAAGACGACGATTGTCAATCTGATCAACCGGTTTTATGAGATCGAGAGCGGAATGATCACGTATGACGGGATTGACATCCGCAAGATCCGGAAAGATGACCTGCGAAGATCTCTTGCAATGGTCATTCAGGATACCCACCTGTTTACTGGAACGATCGCAGACAATATCAGGTATGGAGATCAGGAAATCACGGATGAGGAAGTCCGGGACGCGGCAAGGATCGCCAATGCGGATTCTTTTATCCGGAAGCTCCCGAAAGGATATGACACGATGCTTTACGGGGACGGCAGCAACCTTTCCCAGGGCCAGAGGCAGCTCCTTTCCATTGCGCGTGCAGCGGCCGTCAAGCCGCCGGTTCTTGTACTGGATGAGGCAACCAGTTCCATCGATACGAGAACCGAGCGTCTGATTGAAAAGGGAATGGATGCCATCATGGAAGGGCGGACCGTGTTCGTCATCGCCCACCGCCTTTCTACGGTACGCAATTCCAAGGCGATTATGGTACTGGAAAAAGGAGAGATCATTGAGCGGGGAAATCACGAGGAACTTCTGGAACAGAAAGGCCGTTATTATCAGCTTTATACAGGACAGTTTGAACTGGAGTAGATGGAAAATGGAAAAAAGTAAGATCAGAGAACTATGGTTTCAGATAAATGCTGCCAGGAGGGCAGCGCTTCGGCCGTATTTTCAGGAAATCGGCCTGAAAGTAGGGCAGGGACAGCCAAGAATTTTGAATTCTCTCAGAAAATATGGTACTATGACACAAAGAGAACTTGCAGACCGGTGTTTTGTGGATGTCACGACGATTTCCAGAACGGTGGACCGGCTTGTAAAAGCGGGGCTTCTGAGAAAGGAGATCGATCCGTCCTGCCGCAGATCCTGTCTGATCAGTCTGACCGAAGAGGGCAGGGAAAAGGCGGAGCAGGTGAAGGAGATTTTTGAAAAAGGGGATGAGATCTGGTGGGAAGCGTTTGACGAGGAAGAGCTGGAAACTTTTTACCGTCAGCTTCAGAAGATGGAAGAAAGTCTGAAAGGAGAACAGACAAAATGAAAACGCTTTATACAAGATGGGGAAAAGACCTGGATACGGAGCATGTCCTTTCAGAGTATCCAAGACCTCTGATGCGCCGAAAAAGCTATATTAACCTGAACGGATACTGGGATTACCGGATCTGCCGGGAATCCGGGAAGCGTCCGCCTGCCTCCTTCGAAGGAAAGATTCTTGTCCCGTTTTCGCCGGAGAGTGTTCTGTCCGGTGTGAAGCGGAGACTCCGCCCGGAGGAAACACTCTGGTATCACCGGACGTTTGAAAATCCGGCGCAGTCGGGAGAACGGATTCTGCTGCATTTTGGCGCAGTCGATCAGATGTGTGTCGTGTATATAAATGGAAGGCGCGCCGGCTGTCATAAAGGAGGATATCTTCCCTTTACCATTGATGTTACGCGGTATCTGAAAGAAGGGGAGAATGACCTCTGCGTCCGGGTACGCGATATATCGGACCAGAGCTGGCATGCGAAGGGCAAGCAGAAAATTCAAAAAGGCGGTATGTTCTATACGGCTCAGAGCGGAATCTGGCAGACAGTATGGATGGAGGCAGTGCCGCATAATTATATTGAAGAGATCAAGTGCCGGCCGTTTTATGACACCGGGGAAGTGGAGATTACCGTATTTGCCAATGTGGCAAAGAAGGCAAGGATTATTCTGGAGGGAAGAGTCTGTGAGGCCGGAACGAATGAACCTGTCCGGATCCGGTTAAGGGAAAAGCGGAGCTGGACACCGTGGGATCCATATCTGTATGAGTTTGAAGTACGGATGGGAAAAGACAAGGTGAAAAGCTACTTTGCGATGCGTTGCATCACGGTGGAAAAGGATCCGAAAGGCATTCCAAGGATCTGCCTGAACCACGAGATTCTGTTCCAGAGAGGACTTCTGGATCAGGGGTACTGGCCGGACGGGCTTTATACAGCGCCGTCCGATGAGGCGATGATTTTTGATATCAGTCAGGCGAAAAATCTCGGCTATAACATGCTCAGGAAGCACTGCAAAATCGAGCCACAGCGCTGGTACTATCACTGCGACCGTCTGGGAATGCTGGTGTGGCAGGATATGGTTAACGGAGGAGAAGCGTACCATCACTGGTATGTGACTTACGGGGCGACTGCCATGAGTATCTGGCACATTACGGTCACGGACAAGGTAAGACGGCTTCTGTCCAGAAAGAGTGAAAAAGGCCGGGCAGAGTTTGAACATGAGATGAGACAGACAGTACGCACACTCTATGGGCATCCGTCCATCGTCCTTTGGACGCTGTTTAACGAAGGATGGGGACAGTTTGATACAAAAAGGCTTACAAAGGAATTGAAACGTCTGGATCCGACCCGTCTGGTAGATGCGGCCAGCGGCTGGTTCGACCAGAGATGCGGGGATGTGCGGAGTACCCACAACTATTTCTTCCGGCTGAAAGTGAAGACGGAGAAAGAGCGGGCTTCCATTCTGTCGGAATTTGGAGGATTTTCCATGAGAGAAAAAGGGCACAGTGCGTGCCCGGCAATATACGGATACCGGATTTTCCCGGGGAAGAAGAGCCTGTGCCATGCCTATGAAAAAATCTGGAAAGAAGTCAGAAATCTGGAGCGAAAAGGGCTGTGCGCGGCTGTCTACACGCAGCTGTCGGATATTGAAGAAGAAGTAAACGGGCTGTGGACCTATGACAGGGAAGTATTAAAAATCAAGGATTAGAAGGAGGAACGGACCGATGAGAATCATCAACTTTGGATCGCTGAATCTGGATTATACCTACACGGTGGACCATATTGTGGAGCCGGGGGAGACACTGGATACAGCGGAGCGAAAGATTTTCTGCGGCGGTAAAGGGCTGAATCAGTCGATTGCCCTTGCAAGGGCAGGACTGGAAGTCCACCATGCCGGAATGATCGGAGAAGACGGAGAGATGCTGGTGGATCTTTGCAGGAAGGAAAATATTCATACGCATTATATATGGAAAGTTCCGGGACCATCGGGACATACGATCATTCAGGTGGATGAGAGCGGACAGAACTGCATTCTTCTGTATGGAGGAGCAAACCGGAAATTTACCAAAAATTATATCGATGAAGTGCTGGCGGATTTCAGCGAGGAGGATATCGTACTTGTGCAGAACGAGATCAATCTCGTAGATTATGTCATCGAAGCGGCCAGCAGAAAGAAGATGCGGATCATCCTGAATCCGTCCCCGTATAATGAGCAGCTTAAATTCTGTGATCTTGGCAAAGTAAACCTCTTCCTTGTCAATGAGATTGAAGGCGCGCAGATGACAGGAAAAGAAGAGCTGGGGGAAATTCTGGATACTTTGTCCGAACTGTATCCGAAGGCCGGGATTGTGATGACGCTTGGCGGAGACGGATGTGTGTATCAGGATGCATCGAGACGGTTTTTCCAGGACAGCTTCCATGTACCGGTGACCGATACGACCGGAGCAGGAGATACGTTTACCGGATATTTTATCGCCGGACTGGTATCCGGGATGGATGTAAGAGAATGCCTGATCGTGGCCTCCAGAGCGGCGGCCATTGCGGTCACAAGACCTGGAGCGGCTGCGTCGATCCCGACAAAACAGGAGGTCAGGGAAATTGATCTGGATTTTGAAAGACCACAGAAACATGAGACAGAAGAGTAGAAGAAAAGAGCTTTGCAACGCCCGGAGAAAGGGCCGCGCAAAGCTCTTTTTGTGCAATAGAAACAGTTTCTGAAGATCAGTCCTTGTCAGGTTTGGAAAGCACATCCGGGATCGGTACATCGATTTTCCGGTCACGGTAATAGTATTCCCGGTCGTGTTCTCCTACTTCACGCAGTACCCGGCATGGATTTCCTACAGCTACTACTCCGGCCGGGATGTCCTTTGTGACAATGCTGCCGGCTCCGATAACTGTATTGTCCCCGATGGTCACACCCGGAAGGATGACACATCCTGCGCCGATCCATACATTCTTTCCGATATGTACGTCCATGTTGTACTGCATCTCCAGATACCGGAGATTCGGTTCCACCGGATGACCTGCGGTCGCGATGGTGACATTCGGTCCGATCATGGTCTTGCTGCCGATATAAATATGTCCGTCGTCAACAAGAGTCAGATTGAAGTTGGCGTAGACATGATCTCCAAAATGGGTATGATATCCACCCCAGTTGGAACGAAGCGGAGGTTCGATATAGCATCCCTCGCCCAATTCGGCAAACATATCTTTGAGCATTCTGGCTCTCAGTTCCTGGTCGTGCGGTCTTGTCTGATTATAATCATACAGCTTTTCCAGACAGTCAAACTGTTTTTTCATAATTTCAGGGTCGGACGGAAGGTAAAGACGTCCTTCCTCCATTCTTTTTGCGGACTCCTGAGAGTCCATCTGTAAATCCTCTGCATATTCCATGCTGTGTTTCCTCCTCCTTTTTTCCGCTGCTATCCTCTACTATAGTATATTCCGGTGCCGGTGGCAAGGACGGTGTTTCTTTTTTTCATCACAGTTTTGGCACAGAATAGACACAATTTCCTGATAAGGTATTGCATAGACTAAAACAGAGGAGGGAAGCACATTGATCGAAGTCAACGGATTAGTGAAAAAATACGGCAGCCATACTGCTGTGGATCATCTGAACTTTCGAATAGAGAAGGGACATATCTATGGGCTGCTTGGGCCAAACGGAGCCGGAAAGTCCACAACCATGAATATCATGACCGGATATCTCGGAGCAACCGAAGGGGAAGTTCTGATCAACGGCCATGATATTTTAAAAGAGCCGGAACTGGCGAAAAAATCTGTCGGATATCTCCCGGAGATGCCGCCGCTTTATATGGACATGAAAGTGCAGGAGTATCTGATGTTCGCGGCGGAGCTGAAAAAGGTAAAAAAGGCGGACAGAAAGGCTGAAGTCAAAAAAATAATGAAGATGGTCAGGATTTATGATGTGAGAGAAAGGCTGATTAAGAATTTGTCCAAAGGATACCGCCAGAGAGTGGGTCTGGCGCAGGCAGTGCTTGGATTCCCTGAGACAATTATTCTGGATGAGCCGACAGTCGGTCTGGATCCGAAACAGATCATCGAAATCAGAGAGTTAATCAGGGAGCTTGCAAAAGATCATACGGTCATTTTAAGCTCCCATATTCTTGCGGAGATCCGGGAAGTGTGCGATTACATCATCATTATTTCCCAGGGGAAACTGGTGGCAAGTGATACGCCGGAAAACCTGGAAAAGAAATTTTCAGGGAATGCGCCGACCGAGATCGAGACAAGACTGCTTCCGGAAAAAACCGAAGAGATTCTCTCACGGATTCCGGGAATTCAGAAAGTCAGCTATCTGACGTCCGATCCTGGAATCACCAGGGCGGTCATTGAGACAAAAGAGGATGTTGACATCCGGGAGGAGATTTTCCGTGCCTTTGCAAGAGAAGACAGCGCGTTGATCTCCATGTACAGAAAACAGAACACACTGGAGGACATCTTCCTTCAGCTGACCCAGGAAGGAGGGCGTCCACATGCTGGCAATCTATAAGCGTGAGTTTAAATCGTATTTTTACTCCATGACGGGGAGTATTTTCATCGCCTTTCTGACCTTTATGACAGGCATCTACTTCATGGCATACAATTTAAACAGCGGATATCCGTATTTTTCCTATTCGCTGGAAGGGGTCATGTTTATTTTTCTTGTGGCGGTTCCGATTCTTACGATGCGAAGCTTTTCCGGGGAAAGGAGAAGCCGGACCGACCAGCTGCTGTTGACCTCCCCGGTAAGCGTGGGCAAGATGGTAATGGGAAAATATTTTGCCATGGTGACGGTATTTCTGATTCCTTGCGTACTGTTCTGTGCGTATCCGCTGATTATCAGTACACAGGGGACGGCATATTTTAAGAATGATTATACATCGATTCTTGTATTCTTCCTTCTTGGATGTGTATATATTGCCATCGGAAGTTTTATCTCAGCCATGACGGAGAGCCAGATTATTGCGGCCATCGGAACATTTGGTGTCCTGATGGTGATTTATCTGTGGGATGGACTGTTAAGCTTCCTTCCGTCTTCCGCATTTGGAGGGATGGCAGGAATCTGGATGATGCTGACCCTCTGCGTTTTGTTTGTTTACAATATGACCAAAAACGGTCTGCTGAGTGTCGGAATTGAAGGAATCGGTACGATTGTTCTTATTGTGATCTATGTTGTAGACTCTTCTTTATATGAAGGAATTCTTTCCACAATCTTTGAAAAGTTTGCGCTTGTTTCAACGTTTACGAGTGTCGCGGAAAATAATCTTCTGGACATCGGCGGGGTTGTGATGTATCTGACTCTGATCGGGGTGTTTTTATTCCTGACCGTTCAGTCAATACAGAAAAGAAGATTCAGTTAGGAGGGTAAGACATGAAGAAATTGCTGAAAAAATTCCGAAGTCTTCAGACCCGCTATGGATTTTACAGTGTGGGTATGATTGCGGTTGTCATCGTGATCGCAGTTGTCATCAATCTGATTGTCGGGCAGCTCCCTGAGAAATTCAGACAGGTTGATGTCAGCAATAAAAACATTTACGGAATTTCCAAGACATCCAGAAATCTTTTGAAAGATCTGGAATACGATATCAAGTTTACGGTATATGCAGACAAATCATCTACAGACGAGAGAATCAAAACATTCCTGGAACGATATACCGCACTGACTGACAAGATCAGTGTAGAATGGATCAATCCGGTGGATAATCCGCAGGCTCTTCAGGAGAATGAAGATGCACAGTCCAATTCCATTGTCGTTTCCTGCGAGGAGACCGGAAAATCCGCTACAGTTCTGTTTACGGATATTATTGTGCAGGACTACAGCTCCTACTATACGACAGGGTCTGCGTCTGATTCGGAGTTTGATGCGGACGGTCAGCTGACAAGTGCGATCAATCAGATTACAACGGATGTGTCGAAGAAAATCTACTATACAACCGGACACGGCGAGACGACATTATCCACTTCTCTGAGCGATGAACTGGAGAAATCCAGTGTGACAACGGAAGAACTGAATCTTCTGATGGTAGAAGAGATCCCTTCAGACTGCGACCTGATCCTGATCGATGCGCCGACGAGCGATATTTCCGAGCAGGAGGAAACGATGCTTCTGAATTATATGTCAGAAGGAGGAAAGGTCATCTATGTGATGGGTGATGCTTCCACGGAGACGCCGAATCTGAACGCGTTTATGGAACAGTACGGAATGACAAAAACGGACGGCTACATTGCGGATATGCAGCGGTGCTACCAGGGTAATTACTATTATATCTTCCCGGAAATCTCAGCATCGGGAGATCTGGGAGACGGTCTGGAAAGCGATATGGTACTGCTTGTAAATTCAGCCGGATTTACCGTACAGGAAGATTTAAGAGATACGCTTTCTGTGACACAGGTGATGACGACATCCTCAGAAGGATACGCAGTGACGGAAGAGGCACAGACACAGGGAGAATATACTCTCGCAGCTGTCGCGGAGGAAGATGACGCGAAGCTGACCGTGATTGCTTCGGAAAGCATGATCAATTCCCAGATTACGGAGTATTTTTCCAATCTGGATAATTCGAGACTCTTCCTCAATCTCGTTATGAACAATTTTGACGATGTTGAAAATCTTTCCATCAAGGCGAAGAGCCTGTCTGTAGAGTTGAACACCGTGCAGCATGCAGGTTCTATCAGTACAGCGCTGATCTTTGGTGTGCCGGCGGTTGTTCTGATCGGAGGATTTGTGATCTGGATGAAACGTAGAAAAGCATAGGGAGTGGACAGATGAAACAGAAAAAAGGACTTATCATACTTCTGGCAGTACTTCTTGTACTTTGTATTGTTTACTTTGCACTTAGAAGCTACAATCAGAGTCAGAAGGAAGCAGAACAGGCCAAAGCCGAAGCGGAGAAGATCCATGTGGTGGACATTGAAAATCCGGTGGAGATCACTTACTCTTCCGAAGACGGAAGCAGCGTATCTCTTGTAAAAGAAGACGATACCTGGCATCTGAAAGATGATACGGAGACGGCTCTTGTGCAGGATACCATTGAGAATATCGCGGATACAGTATCCGATGTACAGGCTGAGCGGCAGATTGAGGATCCGGATTCTCTGGAAAGCTATGGACTGGATTCCCCTGCTTATACCATTACCGTGACAGGAGAAGATGGCACAACAGAAACCATTTATATCGGAGACGGAGCAGACTCCGATTATTACATGACAACAGGGGACAAGGAAAATGTGTATACGGTATCCTCTTCCCTTCCGAATGTACTGGAGATGAACACGGATAATCTGAAAGAAGAAGAGGAGACAGAATCTACAGAGGATGATGCTTCTGCAGACGACAGTTCTTCGGATGACAGTACATCCGGAGAGGAAAGCACAGATACAGAGAGCGGTTCGGCCGCCGAATAGAAGACCGACCTTTGTCTAAGGTGAACAGCGGGCAGCAGCAGACTGCCCGCTATTAATTTTCATCCAGTACTTGACATAATCAAGTAGTGGGTATAGTATAATAACAGGAGGAGTGATGGAATGAATCCACAGTTTAAAAAAGGAGTTCTGGAGCTGATTGTTTTGGAATCAGTCCGGAACCGTGACATGTACGGATACGAACTGGTGACAGAAGTATCCAAGGTCATTGACGTAAATGAAGGGACCATTTACCCGCTCCTGAAACGATTGACAAACGAACATTATTTTGAAACCTATCTGCGTGAGTCCACAGAAGGACCGCCCAGAAAGTATTATCATTTGACTGCGGCAGGGATTCTCCACCGTGATCAGCTTGAGGCAGAATGGAATGAGTTTCAGGAACGGGTGTGCCGTTTCCTAAAGGAGGGAAAGCATGAATAAAGAAGGGTTTTTAAAAGAATTAAGAGATCATTTAAGAGTGCTGGATGAAAGGGAACAGGAAGATATTATTGATGAGTATGCGCAGCACATTGATCTGAAGATGAAAAGCGGGCTCAGCGAAGAAGAGGCGATCAGCGATTTTGGTAATATCGCAGAGCTGGCAGCCGAAATTCTGGAGGCATATCACGTGGATCCGAAATTTGAAAAAAAGACAAAGGGGATCGTGATCCGTACTCCGGACATGGAAAAAGTTTCTGAGGGGAGCAGAAAACTGGCGGGAAAGGCGGCTGCGTTTTTCGGGAAAATTCTGGAAAAGATCCGGAAAATGAAAGATACAATAGCCGGAAAATGGAGAGCTTTTTCCGGAAAATCCAAACAGAGGACGGAAGGCAGCGAAGAGAAAGAAGGCAGACAGGAGAAAAAGAGCCTGTGGAGGAAAAGTACAGAGATTCCGGTCTGGAGTACGTCCAGGCGTCTGTTTCACAATTGCTGCGTTCTGATCTGGAATCTGAGCTGGATACTTGTTACCTGCTTTCTGATGGGAATGGCGGCTGTCAGTCTGTTTGCTTTTGGAGCCCTGCTGACTCTGGTGTTTTCCGGATATCCGCTTCTTGGGGCGGAGATTTTCTGCTTTGGAGCAGCAGCTTCAGGGGCATCCCTCGGACTTCTGACATTCGGACTTCGAAAAAAGTACAGAAAAAAACCGGAGGGTGAGAGGAAGGCAGAACAGACAGGGGAGGTGTTATAGATGAAGCAGTATCGGAAATTACTTGCCGGAATATTTGCGGGCGGGGTACTGATCAGCGGAATCGGTGCAGGAATCGGATGCGTGGAATTCTTTTCTCTGGACTATGCAGGGGAGAGAACTGTCGGGGAGACGGAGATGACAGTGATGGAAGGAGAGATGAGCTTTACGCCGCCATCTGACGGAGGTACAGTGGATGTATATATGGATTACGGACAGCCGTATCTGAATCTTGTCTGGGATGACTCCGTACCGGAAAACACACTGCACTACAGTATTGAGTACAACAAAAAGCGGGTTGCGCCGGAAGCGTGGCAGGAGGATGCCGAAACACTCGGATTTTATTTCCCGTATATCAATTATGATGAAGTGCGGGATGTGATGGAGTTCAGGGACATCATTCTGGATGATCTGAAAGAACATAAGATTGGAAGCTACAGGCAGAAGGATATTGAGTCCATCGATCTGTACCTGAACCCGAAAGACCGGGAGGAAATTGAAATATGGTAAAACAAGGCCGGAAAGAGTTTTTCCGGTCTTTACTTTTTGAATTTTTTCTCTGGAAGCAGGTTCATGGGAAAGAAAATGTAAAATTCAGGTAAAATCTACGTAAAATCATGTTAATTTTTCGTATAACCTATTGCGTATTTTCGCGGTTTCTAGTAAATATATAAATGGAATGTTAAAAATAAGTTAGCATTTTGTAAAATTGAGAGGAAAATTCAACTTTTATGGAGGAAAAGAGAAATGAAGTTGACAGACTTTTTTGGCCTGCTTGGAGGACTCGCTTTGTTCCTTTACGGAATGCAGATGATGAGTTCCGGGCTTGAGGCAGCCGCCGGAAACAAGATGAAACGAATCCTGGAAAGGCTGACAGCCAACCGCTTTCTGGGCGTCCTGGTAGGAGCGGGAGTGACAGCCGTGATCCAGTCGTCATCGGCAACCACGGTTATGGTAGTAGGATTTGTAAATTCGGGCATGATGACACTGAGACAGGCTGTATGGATCATCATGGGTGCAAATATCGGTACGACAATTACAGGACAGCTGATTGCGCTTGATATTGGGGCGATTGCTCCGCTGATCGCTTTTCTTGGAGTGGCTTTGATTCTTTTCATTAAAAGTCCGAAGGTACATAATTACGGTCTGATTGTAGCAGGACTTGGTGTACTCTTCCTTGGTATGGAGATGATGAGCTCATCCATGATGCCGCTTCGTGATTCGGAGGCTTTTGTAAGCCTTATGACAAAATTCTCAAATCCGGTGCTTGGTATTCTGGCCGGAGCGGTGTTTACGGCGATTATTCAGTCTTCTTCCGCGTCTGTTGGTATTCTGCAGGCATTGGCATCAAACGGTCTGATCGGACTTCCGAGCGCGGTGTTTGTTCTTTTTGGACAGAATATCGGTACCTGTATTACGGCGGTGCTTGCATCCATAGGGACAAGCCGGAACGCAAAGCGTACGACGATCATCCATCTGACATTTAACATCATCGGAACGATCATTTTTACAACTGTCTGTATTCTGACGCCGCTTACGTCTCTGGTGGAAAGCTGGACGCCGACCAATGTGGCGGGGCAGATTGCCAACATGCATACGTTGTTTAATATTGTCACCACCATTCTTCTGATTCCGTTTGGAAACTATCTGGCATCCTTTGCCGAGAAGGTTCTTCCGGATAAGAAAGAAGAGAAAGTGGAAGGGATGCATCTGGAATACATCCGCCCGGTTGATACGAAGAGGGAAAACCATATCGGTACTTCCGCAATCGCTTTGACAGGAGTTCAGAAAGAAGTAGAACGGATGCTTCAGATGACAAAGGAAAACGTGCACTTGAGTTTTGATGCGGTGCTGGATGGTTCCACCGCCCTCCTTGCGCAGGTAGATGAAAAAGAAGAGTACATCGACTTCCTCAATAAAGAGATCTGCAAATATATTTCCAAGACGATTGTCAATGAGACAAACCAGAAAGATGCCAGATACATGAGTGCTCTGTTCAAAGTATGCGGTAATCTGGAGAGAATTGGAGACCATGCGACAAATCTGTGTGAGTACACACAGATGATGGAAGAAAAGGGCATTGTATTTTCCAGTACCGAGATGGAGGAGATCCGCCAGATGAAGAAAGCAAGTCTTGATGCGCTTGAGATTTTAAGCGATGTCAAGAAGGGAGACACAGAGATCGTGAAGAGGATCGAAGAGGCGGAACAGAGGATAGACGACATGACAGAAAGCTTCCGCCAGGGACAGATCGACCGGATGCAGCAGGGAAAACAGGATGAAGAGGTCAGTATTCTGTATTCCGAGATGCTTACGGATTTTGAACGGATCGGAGATCATATTCTGAATATCGGACAGGAAATGGGACTTGGAAAAGTCGGAGCGTAAAAAGGTGCATAAAACTTTTATTCATAATTGATAAAAACAAGGTTGGATGCTATACTGGCCTTGTATAAAAGGATTGTTACTGGTAAAGCAGGCTATACCGATTGTACACATTTGAGTTAAAATGTGGGAGCGGTATAGCCTATTTTTTGTGCATTTTATGTAGGAGGGCGGATCGTAAGAATGCAGGTTGATAAAGTGATTAACAACAATCTGATCAGATCCCATGATGAAAAAGGACAGGAAGTCCTTGTAATGGGGTGCGGAATCGGCTTTAAGAAAAAGCCGGGAGAGTATATTGATGACGGAAAAGTGGAAAAAGTTTATGTGCTTCAGAAGGAGGAAAGACAGCACATGGAGGAACTGTTTTCTTCCATGCCCCTTGAATGTATCCAGGCAACCAACGAGATCGTGGAGTATGCGACGATTTCCCTTGGAAAGCAGCTCAGCAATTATCTGTATCTGAATCTCTGTGACCACATCCATTTCGCGATTCAGCGGTCGAAAGGCGGGATTCCGATTCAGAATGCCCTGCTTACGGAGATTAAACGGTTTTACAATCACGAATATCAGATCGGGATGGAATCGTTGAACATCATTGAGCGGAAAACAGGAGTACTTCTTCCGGAGGATGAGGCGGGATTTATCGCCATGCATCTGGTCAATGCGTCGATGGACTTTCACGATATGGGCCACACGCAGGAGATGATGAAGATTACCCGGCTCTGGAAGGAATTGATTTCTACCATCATTATAAAGAAGATATCGCCATGTTCGCGGAAATGGGATTTAAGACATTCCGTATGAGCATCGGATGGTCCAGAATTTTCCCAAAGGGAGATGAAGCGGAGGCGAACGAGGCGGGCCTTGCCTTTTACGAGGACGTATTCCGGGAATGTAAGAAATACGGAATTGAGCCTCTTGTGACGATCACCCATTTTGACTGTCCGATGCATCTGATCCGGGAGTACGGCGGATGGAAGAACAGACGGCTGATCGAGCTTTACAAAAAGCTTGTGACCGTGCTCTTTACCCGGTACAAGGGTCTCGTTAAATACTGGATCACCTTCAATGAAATCAATATGATTCTCCATCTTCCTTTTATGGGAGCGGGACTTCAGTTTGAGGAAGGGGAAGATCAGGAACAAGCGAAATATATCAGCGCCCATCATGAACTGGTGGCTAGTGCCTGGGCGACAAAGATTGCACATGAGATTGATCCGGAAAACAAGGTGGGCTGTATGATGGCGGCAGGAAACTATTACCCGTACAGCTGCAGGCCGGAAGATGTCTGGGCGGCTCTCGGAAAAGACCGGGAAAACATGCTCTTTATCGATGTGCAGGCCAGAGGATATTATCCGAACTACGCAAAGAAGCTCTTTGAGAAGAAGAACATCGACCTTGGCATGACAGCGGAAGATGAAGAGATTCTGCGGGAACATACCGTGGACTTCATCAGTTTCAGCTATTATTCTTCCAGGTGCATTACAACACAGGAAAACGTAGGCGAGACCATCGGAAATGCCTTCAAAGGGACAAAGAATCCGTATCTTCCATCCTCTCAGTGGGGCTGGCAGATCGACCCTCTTGGACTGCGTACGACGATGAATACACTTTACGACCGCTACCAGAAACCACTTTTTATCGTAGAAAACGGACTCGGCGCGAAGGATGAGCTGATTCCGGACGGCAAAGGGTCCTGGACGGTGGATGACGACTATCGGATCGAGTATCTGAAGGCCCACATCGAGGCATTCAAGGCGGCCGTGGAAGAAGACGGCGTGGAACTGCTTGGCTATACGACCTGGGGCTGTATCGATCTGGTCAGCGCATCAACCGGGGAGATGAGCAAGCGCTACGGCTTCATCTATGTAGACCGGAAAGATGATGGAAGCGGCACTCTTGCACGTTACCGGAAAAAGAGCTTTTACTGGTATAAACAGGTGATCGAGTCCAATGGAGAAAATCTGGAGCCGCTGAAAGCGTAAAAGAAAGTAAACAACATAGAACGAAACAACACCGGCCCGGAGACGGCAGTGCGGATATGCCCTGCGTCTTCGGGTCTTTTTTCCTGGAACGGGCGATGAGGGGAGAAGCGACCTGATTCCGCTGAGGGATTCTAATTTTATACGAATTCAGAAGCAGGCGAATAATTGAGTGTACCTTTCGACATAATTATGCTATAATCATGTTAAAGGAAGAAAGGAGCTGATATTATGCCAGTTATTATGCCAATTAAAGATCTCCGCAATACAAGTGAGATATCGGATATTGCTCATAAGATACAGGAACCGATTTTTATTACCAAAAACGGATACAGTGATCTGGTCGTAATGAGCAGTGAATTATATGATAAATTTGCAAAAAGCAACCGGATCGATCAGGCAATCTATGAATCCGAAAAAGAAATGGAAGAAGGCGGCGCTTCTATTGATCTCGATGAAGCATTTGAGAAACTGAATAGAAAATATTATGGATAAATATAAAGTCAGATTAAACCAACAGGCATTTCGAGAAATTGATGATATTTTTTCCTACATTGCTTTGGAAAAGTTATCACCGGAAAATGCGAAAGGACAGACAGACCGAATTTGGGCGGCATTAAAGAAATTAGAAACTTTCCCGCAGTCGCATCAAGAACGGAGCGAAGGAAGATACGCCGGAAAAGGATACCGGCAATTACTGATAGATAATTATATTGCCATCTTCAAAATTGATGAATCAAGTAAAACCGTCTATGTTGTGACCGTACAGTATCAGGGACGGAATGTATAAGGAAGAGCCAGAGTAATGAAAAGACTTTGGCTCTACTTCTGTATATAAACTTTTGTAAAGAATATAAAAAAGAGATAGCTGACAACCAACTATCTCTTCTTTGTTATCAATGCGGATAGCAGGACTTGAACCTGTACCCCCTCGCGAGGACTAGAACCTGAATCTAGCGCGTCTGCCTATTCCGCCATATCCGCCTGACAAAAGATACTATATCATATAATTGTTCTTTTTGCAAATACTTTTTGAAAAAATTTAAAAATTTTTTTGGTAGGCGGTTTTCTACTGCATTTTGGGCATCCTGGATGCCGCTGCCGGTTATTTTTTCCTGTTCCGCACAAGAAAGAGATGCTGCCAGAACAGATGCAGAAGAAACGCGCCGAAAACAATAACGGCAAGATAGCAGAGGATCCGGACCGGATTTGGAAATCCGCGGGTCAGATCCGAAATGATGACCTGGGACATCTGATAGTACGGACTAATATAGAACATATCGATGTCGTGCGTCCGTCCGATTGTAAGATTGATGACCGTGGCAGCACTACAGAGAACCGCAAACAGGATGACAGAGGAGGAAAAGCCATGCCAGGTATGATCGCTGATGGCGGAAAGACCGCAGAAGATCCCCACGGCAATCAGGAGCAGATGCCACAGATAGGAATGGCACGTGAGCGCAGGAAGCGGGTAGTGCATTCCGCTCGTATCGAGAAAGGCTCCGATTCCGCTAAGAAGAGAAAAGTCCATTAAAAAGGTAAGAAAGATCCGGCGGAGGCGGGAAGCATGGACAACAGGAAGAAGCAAAAGCAGATACATCGGAACGGAGCAGAGCTGAAATGGAAAGTACCACCAGTTGTAGCTTCCGCCGCCGAGAACGAAAGTCAGAGTCCACTGTTTCCAGATCTCGCTTGCCGCCATCACAAGCCCTGTATAAAAAAGAAAGCGTTCCGAACGGTCCAAAGACCGGAGACCTCTCATACAACATTCCTCCTCCCGTTTTCGTATGAATTCATACTGAAATAGTATAAGAATATTTTACCACAATATACAAAAAGAAGAGCAGGTGAAAAAATGGTTGACAGAAAAGATATAAGTATTATAATGAGGGTGCCTGATCAAAGAAGGATACGATAAAATAAAACAGGATCATCTGAGGATACGCGGCCGCAGCTGCGGGATCAGAGAAGATGTCGGGTGCGCCCGGTTATTTGTAAGAGATAACCGGGCGCACTTTTTTTATTTAACAGGAATCTTCGTTCCCTGTTAAATAAAAACGCTCCGCGGGATGCGCACTCGCGCAAAGCAGAAATTTGTTGCTAAAGCGACCGCGCTCGGCGCGAGAGTTCCGCAGGCGGAACTCTTTATTCTAACAGGAAAGTGAGGACGAAATCATATGGAACAGTTACATAAAATCAAATTGCTGGAAGACCGTCTTAACCGGCTGGAATCAAACGACAGGGACAATTTTTACATCTGCCGCAAGATCAAACGCAGAATTGCAAGACTTCGAGAGGAAATAAAAGGGGAAGGCGCTTAAAAGCAGCGGTTCTTTGATCAGGCACAGTCAGAAAAAAGCGGGCTGTCCGCAAAGGGAAAACAGAGGGCAGACAGGGGAGTAATGTAAAAACAGGGTTGACAACCGGGCATTCGTGTAATATAGTTTGATTATCAAAGTATTTTAAGTTCAAAATAAAAGTTTGGAGAAAACATATGATAGGAAAAATATGCGGGACGGGATCTTATATCCCGCCTAAAATTTTGAGCAATAATGACCTGTCTGAGATGGTTGAGACGAATGACGAGTGGATCCGTGAACGGACCGGCGTGAGAAACCGCCACATCGCAGAGCATGAGACCGCCTCTTTCATGGCGGCGGAGGCGGCAAAGAGGGCACTGGAAAACGCCGGGGTCTCTCCGGAGGAGATCGATCTGATTCTTGTCGCATCTTCTTCGCCAGACGTAATCTTCCCGAGCGTAGCCTGTGAGGTGCAAAAAGAGATCCAGGCGGTGAATGCGGCGGGATATGACATGCAGGCAGCCTGCACGGGATTTGTCTTCGCATACCAGAGCGCGCAGGCCTACATTGCGGCAGGATTTTACAAGACGATTCTGGCTATTGGAACTGAGACGCTGTCTTCTATGGTGGACTGGACTGACCGGGGCACCTGCATCCTGTTCGGTGACGGCGCAGGCGCGGCAGTGATCCGGGCAGCGGAAGGAACAGCATATCTTCCGGCAGCACATTCCGATGGATGCAGGGGAGACGCACTTGTCTGCAGGAGCAGATTTTCATCGGAGTTTGTGGAAGCGTTTAAGAAGACCGGAGAGACACCGAAGGATACTTACATCAGTATGGACGGAAGAGGCGTATTCCAGTTTGCAGTCAAGAGTGTTCCGCAGATTGTGACGGAGGTGCTTGACAAGGCAGGGCTTGGAACGGAGGATATCGACTGGTTCATCCTTCATCAGGCCAACAAAAGGATTGTGGAATCTGTTGCAAAACGCCTGAAGACAGACATCGGGAAATTTCCGATGAATCTGCAGGAGTACGGCAACACCTCATCCGCGAGCATTCCGATTCTCCTCGATGAGATGAACCGGGACGGACGGCTTGAAAAAGGGCAGAAAATCGTGATTGCAGGATTTGGAGCAGGACTATCCTGGGGAGCATCCATTCTGGAATGGTAATACAGGTAATTACCGGCAAAGGCCGGATTACAATAGAAAACATGAAAAAAGAAAATGAAAAGTAAAAGGAGACTACCACTATGTTAGAAAAAGTAAAAGAAATCGTAGCAGAAAATCTTGGAGCAGACATCAATACACTGACAGAGGAGACATCTTTCAAAGATGATCTTGGAGCAGATTCTCTGGACCTGTTTGAAATGGTAATGGCACTGGAAGAAGAATACGGAAAAGAGATTCCTACAGAAGATCTGGAGCAGCTTACAACGATCGGTGAAGTAGTAGATTACTTAAGCAAATAATAACGCATCTTTACTGCCATCCGGTCAGGTGCCTTTTTGGCGAAGGCCGGGTGGCAGAAACATATTGCTGGAAAACAGATAAGGAAGGGATATTGGGATGAAGACAGAAATTACAGAGATCCTGGGTATTGAATATCCGATCATTCAGGGCGGAATGGCCTGGGTGGCAGAACATAAACTTGCAGCGGCTGTATCCAATGCAGGCGGACTTGGACTGATCGGTGCGGCAAGCGCTCCGGCAGACTGGGTAAGAGATCAGGTTAGAAAAGCAAAAGAGCTGACTGACAAACCGTTTGGAGTGAACATCATGCTGATGAGCCCGTATGCCGACGACGTGGCAAAAGTCATCGTGGAAGAGGGCGTCAAAGTCGTGACAACCGGTGCCGGAAGCCCGGAAAAATACATGAAAATGTGGAAGGAAGCAGGCGTAAAGGTCATCCCGGTTGTAGCAAGCGTGGCTCTGGCAAAGAGAATGGAGCGCTGCGGAGCAGATGCCATCGTGGCAGAGGGAACAGAAGCAGGCGGACACATCGGTGAAAATACAACGATGGTTCTCGTGCCGCAGGTGGTTGACGCAGTCAACATTCCGGTCATCGCAGCAGGAGGAATTGCAGACGGACGCGGCATGGCAGCGACATTTATGCTTGGCGCAAGAGGAATGCAGCTTGGAACCGGATTTGTTGTTACAAAAGAATCCCAGGTTCATGAAAATTATAAAAACAGCATTATCAAGGCAAAAGACATTGATTCCCGTGTAACCGGACGTTCCACAGGACACCCGGTACGTGTACTCAGAAACCAGATGGCAAAAGAGTACATCAAAAAAGAACAGGAAGGCGCGACATTTGAGGAACTGGAACAGATGACGCTGGGCGGCTTGAGAAGAGCAGTCGTAGACGGAGACGTCGTAACAGGAAGCGTGATGGCAGGACAGAGCGCGGCGATGTTCAAAGAAGTGCTGACCTGTAAAGAGTTTATCGAGAAGCTGGTAAGCGAGACAGATGCACTTATCAAAGGAGCGGGATTCTATGAGTAAGATAGCATTTATCTACCCTGGACAGGGAGCCCAGAAAGCAGGAATGGGCAAGGATTTTTATGAAAACAGCGAAAGCGCAAGAGCCGTATTTGACAGAGCATCCGAAATTCTGGATCTCGACATGAAGGAACTGTGCTTCGAGGAGAACGACAGACTGGATCTGACAGAGTACACGCAGGCGGCGCTTGTGACAACCTGTCTTGCCATGACAAAAGTGGTAAGCGAACACGGCATCCGGCCGGACGTCACAGCAGGATTAAGCCTTGGCGAATACTGTGCCATTGCCGTTGCAGGCGGTATGTCCGAGGAAGACGCAATCCGCACAGTGCGTAAAAGAGGAATTTTGATGCAGAATACAGTGCCGGCAGGTGAGGGAGCCATGGCGGCAGTTCTTGGAATGGAAGCATCAGCCATCGAAGAAGTGATTGAGGACATCGAAGGCGTAACGATCGCAAACTACAACTGTCCGGGACAGATTGTAATTACCGGAGTGACTGCCGGTGTGGAAGACGCATCGGAAAAGCTGAAAGCGGCAGGGGCAAAACGTGTTGTAATGCTCAATGTCAGCGGACCGTTCCACTCACCGCTTCTGAAAAGTGCAGGAGAAGAGCTGTTAAAAGAACTGGAAAACGTAGAAATCCACAAGCTTGAGATTCCGTATGTGACCAATGTGACAGCGGAATATATACAAAACGAAGAAGAGATCAAAGGCCTTCTGGGACAGCAGGTATCCTCATCTGTAAGATGGGAGCAGAGCATCCGGAAGATGATCGAGGAAGGTGTAGACACTTTCGTGGAAATCGGACCGGGAAAAACACTGGCCGGATTTATGAGAAAGATCAGCCGTGACGTTGCCATGTACAATATCGGAACATGGGAAGACGTGGAAAAAGTAGCAGAAGCGCTGAAATAAGATCAGATCCGAAGCGGTCTGAAATTTGATATACGTAAGGAGTATAGAGTATGACAGAGCAGAAAGTAGCAGTAGTGACAGGAGCATCAAGAGGCATTGGAAAGGCGATCGCGATGGAGCTTGCAAGAAGAGGGGCACTTGTGATTGTCAACTACAACGGCTCCAGAGAAAAAGCGGAAGAGGTGAAGGCACAGATCGAGGTGGAGGGAAATAAAGCCGAGATCAGACAGTGCAACGTAGCCGATTTTAAAGCCTGCGAGGAAATGTTCCAGGAGATTATCAGCGCCTACGGGCGGGTAGACATTCTGGTAAACAATGCAGGAATCACAAGAGACGGACTTCTGATGAAGATGAGCGAAGAGGATTTTGATGCTGTTGTAGACACGAACTTAAAGGGAGCGTTTAACTGTATCCGGTTTGCTTCCAGACAGATGCTCAAGCAGAGAAGCGGACGCATCATCAGCCTTTCCTCTGTCGTAGGGGTGTATGGAAATGCGGGACAGGCAAACTATGCTGCATCCAAGGCGGGAATCATCGGACTTACGAAAGCATGCGCAAAAGAGCTTGCTTCCCGCCACATCACGGTCAATGCCATCGCGCCGGGATTTATTGAGACAGAAATGACGGAAGTATTGTCGGAGAAAGTGAAAGAAACAGCGAAAGCGCAGATTCCGTTCGGTACATTCGGACAGCCGGAAGACATCGCAAAGACAGCGGCGTTTCTGGCATCGGATGACGCACGGTATATCACCGGACAGGTCATCTGTGTAGACGGCGGAATGTAAAAAGCGAAGAAGGAGACGAAATATGAAGAGAAGAGTAGTTGTAACAGGACTGGGAGCGATCACTCCGATCGGAAACAGCGTACCGGAATTCTGGGAAGGAGTCAAAGCGGGAAAAGTCGGAATCGGAGAGATTACGAAGTTTGACACTTCTGATTATAAAGTGAAGATTGCGGCCGAGGTTAAGGATTTCGAGCCGAAAAACTATATGGATTTTAAAGCGGCAAAGAGAATGGAAACATTTTCGCAGTATGCGGTGGCCGCTGCGCTGGAAGCATGTAAAGATGCGACCATCGATATGGAACAGGAAGATCCGTTCCGTGTCGGAGTCATTGTAGGGTCCGGAATCGGAAGCCTGCAGACTGTAGAAAGAGAATATACAAAGATTGTGGAAAAAGGACCAAACAGGGTACACCCGCTGATGGTGCCTCTGATGATCTCCAACATGGCGGCAGGGAATGTCTCCATTCAGCTTGGTGCAAGAGGAAAATGTACAAACGTTGTGACAGCATGTGCATCCGGAACCCATTGTATCGGAGATGCATTCCGTGCCATTCAGTACGGGGATGCGGAAGTGATGTTTGCAGGCGGTACGGAAAGCGCCATCTGTCCGACAGGTGTGGCAGGATTTACTGCTCTGACCGCACTGACCACATCCAATGATCCGATGCGGGCATCCATTCCGTTTGACAAGGACAGAAGCGGATTCGTTCTCGGTGAGGGAGCCGGTATTGTTGTTCTGGAAGAGCTGGAGCACGCAAAAGCAAGGGGGGCAAAGATTTACGCAGAAGTGGTAGGATACGGTGCGACAGGCGATGCTTACCACATCACTTCCCCGATTGAAGACGGAAGCGGTGCGGCACGTGCCATGACAGATGCCATGAAAGAGGCAGGCGTAAAACCGGAGGATATAACTTATATCAACGCACACGGAACAAGTACACACCACAACGATCTGTTTGAGACAATCGCCATCAAATCCGCGCTCGGAGATGCGGCAAAAGATGTGGTTGTCAACTCTACCAAGTCCATGATCGGACATCTGCTCGGAGCAGCAGGCGGAGTGGAGTTCGTAACGATCGTAAAATCCGTGGAAGAAGGATTTATCCACCAGACAGTGGGAACAGAAAATGTCGATGAAGAATGTGACTTAAACTATGCAGTCGGTGCGCCGGTTGAGAAGGAAATCCGCTATGCCATGAGTAATTCTCTTGGATTTGGCGGACACAATGCGACCCTTCTGATCAAAAAATACGAAGAATAGGAGAGTGTAGACATGGAGCTGGAACAGCTTTTAAAACTGATTAACACGGTTTCGGATTCAAAGCTTACAGAGTTCAAATATGAGACAGAGAGTGTCTGTATCAAAATGGGAAAAGAAAGCAGTGTCAAGGTTGTTGCGGCTGACGCGCAGACGACAGCCCCGGCTGCGGTACAGGGAGCAGTGATTACCGCACAGGAAACGAAAGCGGCGATCGAAGCTTCTGAAGAACCGGATGTGCAGAAAGGCAAGATTGTAACATCCCCGCTTGTCGGAACTTTCTATGCGGCACCGTCCGAGGATGCAGATCCGTATGTGAAGGTGGGCGACACGGTGAAGAAGGGGCAGGTCCTTGCCATCGTGGAAGCTATGAAACTGATGAATGAAATCGAAAGTGAATATGACGGAACAGTGGAGGAAATTCTTGTGGAAAACGCACAGGGCGTAGAATATGGACAGCCTCTGTTCCGGATCAGATAATTGAGGTGAAACAGGATGAAACATCTGGGAATTAAAGAGATCGAAGCAATTCTGCCGCACCGCCACCCGTTTCTTCTGGTAGATTATATCGAAGATTACGAACCGGGCGAATTCGCGACAGGTTATAAATGTGTGACATTCCGGGAGGATTTCTTCCGGGGACATTTTCCGCAGGAACCGGTAATGCCGGGTGTTCTGACTGTAGAGGCGCTGGCGCAGGTCGGAGCGGTTGCGATCCTGAGCAAAGAAGAAAACAAAGGAAAGATCGCATACTTTGGCGGAATCAACAAATGTAAATTTAAAGGAAAAATTGTTCCGGGAGACAAAGTCAAACTGGAAACAAGGATCATCAAACAGAAAGGACCGGTTGGTGTCGGGGAAGCGATCGCAAGTGTGGACGGTAAAGTTGTTGTGAGCGCAGAACTGACCTTCATGGTCGGCTAGATGAGAAAAAGATAAAAACGAGGTCGGAGGCAGATATGATTAAGAAGGTTTTGATTGCAAACAGGGGTGAAATTGCGGTACGGATTATCCGTGCGTGCCGTGAGATGGGAATCGAAACGGTTGCGGTATATTCGGAAGCAGACAGGGAAGCACTGCACACACAGCTTGCGGACGAGGCGGTCTGCATCGGGCCGGCTCCTTCTTCGGAGAGTTATCTGAGCATGGACAAGATCTTAAGCGCGACGATGATTACCGGAGCGGATGCAATTCATCCGGGATTCGGATTTTTGTCCGAGAACAGCAGGTTTGCAGAGCTTTGTGAAAAATGCAATATTACATTTATCGGACCGAAAGCGGAAGTAATAGAGAAACTCGGAAACAAGGCCGAGGCAAGAAATACGATGATATCTGCCGGAGTTCCGGTCATTCCGGGAAGTACGGAGCCGGTCTTCGATGAAGGAAAAGGCGCCGAAGAGGCAGACCGGATCGGGTATCCGGTTATCGTGAAAGCGGCGCTTGGCGGAGGCGGAAAAGGCATGCGTGTAGCGAAGACTCCGGAGGAGTTTTCCAAGGCATTTACGACAGCCCAGAAAGAAGCAAAGGCAGCCTTCGGCGATGACATGATGTATATCGAGCATTTTGTGGAACATCCGCGTCATATTGAGTTCCAGATTCTGGCGGACCACTATGGCAATGTCATCCATCTGGGAGAGAGGGACTGCTCCATTCAGAGAAATCATCAGAAGATGATCGAAGAGTCTCCGTCTCTTGCATTGAGCGAGGAGCTTCGTCAGAAGATGGGAGAAGCAGCTGTAAAGGCAGCGAAAGCGGCCAATTATGAAAATGCCGGAACTATCGAGTTCTTACTTGAAAAGAACGGTAGCTTCTATTTTATGGAGATGAATACAAGAATTCAGGTAGAACATCCGGTAACCGAGTGGGTAACCGGAATTGACCTGGTAAAAGAGCAGATCCGCATTGCTTCCGGGGATCATTTAAAGATCAGCCAGGAGGACGTCAAACTGACCGGACATGCGATTGAGTGCCGTATCAATGCGGAAAACCCGGCAAAGAACTTCCGCCCGTCACCGGGAACCATCACGGATATCTACCTTCCAGGAGGAAAGGGAGTGCGGATCGATTCCGCAATCTACAGCGGCTATACAGTGCCGCCGTACTATGACTCCATGCTGGCAAAACTGATTGTCCATGCAAAGTCAAGACCGGAAGCAATCAGCAAAATGAGAAGTGCCCTCGGGGAGGTTATCATCGAAGGAATCGATACAAATATTGACTATCTGTACGAACTGATCAACCATCCGGATTATCAGAGCGGAAATATTGATATTGAGTTTATCGAGCGTTTGTAGGAGTGAAAAGACATGAAATTATCCAATATGTTTAAAAAAACAGAACGAAAAAACTACATAACGATTCATACTTCAGATAAAAAGGGAAAACCGGAGGTGCCGGAAGGTCTGCTGAAAAAGTGTAATGCGTGCAAGGCGGCGATTGTGACAGAGGATGTCAAGAACAATTATTATATCTGCCCGAAGTGCCACAATTACTTCCGGGTACATGCCAGAAGAAGAGTGGAGATGATCGCGGACGAAGGGACGTTTGAAGAGTGGGATCACGGCCTGAATGCGGGCAATCCGTTAAGCTTTCCGGGATATGAGGAGAAGGTGAAGGCTCTCCAGGAGAAGACAAATCTTGATGAGGCCGTCATGACCGGGAAAGCGCAGATCAATGGAAATGAAGTGGTGCTTGGCATCTGTGACGGACGCTTCATGATGGCAAGTATGGGATGGGCAGTCGGAGAGAAGATCGCCCGTGCTGTAGAGCGGGCTACCGAAGAAAAACTTCCGGTGATCATTTTTGCCTGCTCAGGCGGAGCAAGAATGCAGGAAGGCATTGTCTCCCTGATGCAGATGGCAAAGACATCTGCGGCTCTGAAAAAGCACAGTGATGCCGGGCTTCTCTATATTTCGGTCCTGACTAATCCGACAACCGGCGGAGTAACGGCAAGTTTTGCCATGCTTGGCGATGTCATTCTGGCAGAGCCGAACGCATTGATCGGTTTTGCCGGACCGCGTGTCATTGAGCAGACGATCGGACAGAAGCTGCCGGAAGGATTCCAGAAATCGGAATTTCTGCTGGAGCACGGTTTCATCGACCAGATTGTAGAGCGGGAAGAGATGAAGGAAGTGCTTGCATCTATTCTTAGCATGCATAAAATCGAAGAGAACGGGGAAGAATGGCGGCAGGAATGCTGTCAGAACGAAGGAGAGGAACAACGTGCTCCATATAAAGGGCTGACCTCCTGGGAGCGGGTTCAGATCTCCAGAAGAAAAGACCGCCCGGTAGGAAGTGACTATATTCACACCTTGTTTACCGACTTTATTGAATTGCACGGTGACAGGTATTTCAAAGATGACAAGGCGATTATCGGAGGAATCGCAAGATTCCACGGAATGCCGGTCACAGTCATTGCGCAGGAACGGGGCACAACGACAAAAGAAAATATTCTCCGGAATTTCGGAATGCCTTCCCCGGACGGATACCGAAAGGCGCTGCGTCTGATGAAGCAGGCGGAGAAATTCCACCGCCCGGTCATCTGTTTTGTTGATACACCGGGAGCGTTCTGCGGAATTGAAGCAGAAGAAAGAGGACAGGGAGAGGCAATTGCGAGAAATATCTATGAGATGTCCGGCTTGAAAACACCGGTTGTATCCATCGTGATCGGAGAGGGAGAAAGCGGAGGAGCGCTTGCCATCGCGACCGCGGATGAAGTGTGGATGCTGGAAAATTCGATCTACTCGATCCTCTCTCCGGAAGGCTTTGCATCCATTCTCTGGAAAGACAGCAAACGGGCAAAAGAGGCGGCGGGGGTCATGAAGCTGACGGCAAACCATTTAAAGAGCATGGAGATTGTCGAGCAGGTGATTCCGGAGCCGGATAATTTCACTTCCGCAAATCTGGAGGAAGTGGCAGACAGACTGGACAGAAGTCTGAAGAAATTTATTTGTGAGTACATGGAGATGGATGCAGATGCTCTGGTTGAAAAACGTTACCGGAGATTCCGTCGGATGTAGGAAAGGAACGAAAAGTGAACACAAAATGGCCGCCGATTTCGCTCGGCGATAAACAAATCAAAATTCCTCTCATTCAGGGGGGAATGGGAGTCGGTATCAGCATGGGAGGACTTGCAGGTGCTGTTGCAAAAGAGGGCGCGGCGGGGATCATTTCCAATGCGCAGATAGGATTCCAGGAAGCGGATTTTGAAAAAAATCCGTTTCAGGCCAACCTGCGGGCCATGGAAAGTGAATACCAAAAGGCCAGAAAGACCGCGCCGGACGGAGTGATCGGATTTAACATCATGGTAGCGCTGAAGCATTACGAGGAGTATGTAAGGCATGCGGCTGCCATCGGATGTGATCTGATTATTTCGGGAGCCGGGCTGCCTACAGAGCTCCCGCGCTATGTGGAGGGAACCGATACGAAGATCGCACCGATTGTTTCAACTGAAAAATCGGCGAGAGTCATTTTGAAATACTGGGACAGAAAGTACAACCGGGTGCCGGATCTGCTTGTGATTGAGGGACCGAAGGCAGGGGGACATCTTGGATTTACGAAAGAACAGCTTGAGATATTTGACGATAAGGCATACAATGAAGAAGTAAAGTCCATCTTAAAGGCCGTGCGGGAGTACGAAGAGAAGTATGAAAGAAAGATTCCGGTTGTCCTGGCCGGCGGCATTGACACAAAAGAGAAGGTGGAAGCGGCCATGGCGCTTGGCGTGGACGGTGTGCAGACGGCGAGTCTTTTTGTGACGACAGAAGAATGTGATGCGGATATCCGTTATAAGGAAGCATACATAAACGCCGGAGAAGAGGACATCTGCATTGTGACAAGTCCGGTAGGAATGCCGGGGCGTGCAATCTTAAATCCATTTATGAAAAGAGTGATGGACGGGGAGAAATTTACTCCGAAGAAATGCTTTGGATGTCTTCATAAATGCAATCCGTCCGAAATTCCGTACTGCATTACAGAACGCCTCGTGGCAGCGGCCAAAGGGGATGTGGAGGAAGCACTTCTTTTCTGCGGAAAAGAGGCGTACAGACAGCAGAAGATCACGACTGTCAGGGAAGTGATAGGTTCACTGATGGGAGAAGAATAGGGACAAGACGAAAGATAGACAGGTAAAGGAGCAAAAAAAAACGTGGACGCATACAGGGCAATCAACGAAATCCTGGTTCATTTGTTCAATGAAATCTGGGAGCTGGAAGGAAAAGCAGTGATCACAGAAGAATATAAGGACATTACGAACAACGATATGCATATTATTGAAGCGGTGGGCCTCGGAGAAGGAAACAATATGTCGGCAATCGCAAAAAAACTGAAAATCACTGTCGGATCTCTTACCACCTCCATGAACAGTCTTGTCAATAAAAAGTATGTGGTCCGGGAGAGGAGTTCCCAGGACCGAAGAGTGGTCAATATCCGCCTGACAAAAAAGGGGGAAAAGGCGTACCACCATCATGCAGATTTTCACAGGAAGATGACGGAAGCAGTCGTATCCGCCCTCTCAGAGGATGAGATTCCGGTTCTCGTCAAAACGCTGGACAGTCTGTCCGACTTTTTCAAATCCTATCGGGAACAGTATTGACATGTTTTTGTACCGGATGGTACACTGAATAAAACAGCCGCAGGGCAGCTTTTAAGAGCTGTTTTGCGGCTGCTTCCGTAACTGGAAGAAAATACGGACAGGATTTTGGAAAGGCCGGAAGGCCTGAAATCAGAAAGGGAGGGAAGAAATGGTGAAACGACGGACAGAAAACAAGATGGGAAAAAGGATTCTTGCAGGAATCTGCTGCATCGGTCTTCTGACGGCAGCAGGATGCAGTCAGAATCAGGAAGAACCGGATCCACAGGAACTTTACCAGGCTGCGGTGGAGAAAAACGGGGAACTGACAGATCTGGACATGACAATAGGAACGAAGATGACGCTGGAGCAGGCCGGAGAGACGGTGGATATCGATATGAATGTCGATATGCTGATGTCCGGATACAATACATCGGATCTACAGTATCAGATGGAGACGACGACCTCACTCCTCGGGCAGAATATCGAGATGACTGCATTTTACACAGACGGCTACTATTATATGGAGACATCAGGCCAGAAGCTCAAATATCCGTACGATCTGGAAGCGATTACGGAGCAGGTGGAAAACAGCATGGGCGGCACAGTATCCTCGGAAGCCATGACGGAGCTGACGGCGAAAAAAGAAGGTGAAAATACAAGGCTTACCTTTACCGGAGATCCGGAGAAGATGACCAACTATACAAAGGAGATTCTTTCCAATATGCAGACCGGAACAGAAACGGCGGATTTTACAATCGAGAAGGCAGGAGGATCCTATCTGATCAATCCGGACGGCTATTATATCGAAAGTAATGTTGATATGGATCTGCTGATGAATATCAGCGGAAGCGAAGTCAGCGTGAATACAAAGATGACAAGTACCCTGAAAGATCCGGGTAAAAAGGTGGAAATCACACTGCCGGAAGATCTGTCCTCCTACACAGAAG
Source organism: Pseudoflavonifractor sp. BSD2780061688st1 E11 (assembly GCF_005844125.1). Classification (NCBI taxonomy): domain Bacteria; kingdom Bacillati; phylum Bacillota; class Clostridia; order Eubacteriales; family Oscillospiraceae; genus Pseudoflavonifractor; species Pseudoflavonifractor sp. BSD2780061688st1 E11. Next base: position 120,699 of record NZ_SPHM01000003.1, on the reverse strand, counting down.
TATCGCAGGATCTTCTGGGATAAAAAAAGCGAAAGAAGGGTATGGAAGACAGCCAAATTGCAAAGGAACTGGAACTTTCTGAAGAAAGCCTCCATAAACTGATGAAAGAGTAATATAAAAATCCGGAAAGTCTCATTCAAAGCGACTTCCGGATTTTGTATATTTGAGAATAGTTCAGAAAATTATTATTTTCCGGATACGGCGGCAGTCTTTTTGTTCCGGTAAATTTTACCGCTGGAGAAGCCGTGTCCTTTGACTTCGTTGACACGGGAGATAATCATGAAGGCTTCCGGATCAATTTTATTGACTTCCTGATTGAGCTTTGTCAGCTCGCGGTTGGAGATGACAGTCATAATTACCGGCTGATCGGTGTGAAGATATCCGGTTTCCCCGTACAGGATAGTGGAGCCCCGGTCCAGCTTCTGGACGATCATCTGATTGATCTCTTTGTGCTTTTTGCTTACGATCTTGACCTGAGTCTGAACGTGTCCGGTGAGGAGTACTTTGTCCAGGACGACGGTGTAGATCAGGACAAGGAGGATTCCGTAGATGATCTGCTCTTTGTCGGAGAAGAGCATCTGGAGAATCAGGATCGTAAAGTCAAAGAGATAGAGCATGACAGACACCGGAAACCCGAACTTTTTATTCAGGACAAGAGGTGGAATATCCATTCCTCCCGTGGAGGCTCCTGCCCGGATCACGATTCCGATGGCAAATCCGATCATCAGTCCGCCGCAGACGGTTGCGAGCATCCGGTCGCTGGTGACATTAGCAAGCTGCGGAATTCTTTCAAATACACCGAGAATGATCGGGTAAAAGAAACTGCTGATCAGTGTTGTCAGTGCAAACATTTTTCCAAGGACAACTGCTCCAAGCACGAACATAACGGCGTTGAAACAGAAGACAAACATGGAAATGGGGATATTAAAATAATGCTCAAACGCAATTCCAAGACCAGTCGTTCCCCCGGTGATCAGGTCATTTGGAAGAATAAAGACGACAACACCGAGCGCATAGATGGCGTTGCCGATTAAGATTGTAATAATATTCAATACTTTTTTGGAAATGCTCTCATTCATACCTGTCAGTCCTTTCTATTTCAGATACGAATCAGTATACAGGAAGAAAAGAAGGGGAACAAGAGATTTCCGGAAAATCAGGAAATCTTATCAGTATGATGAAACTGTGCTATACTAAAGGAAAAACGAGGAAAAGCAGAGAAAGAAACGAAAGGAGAAGAAGGACATGGAAGAGATCAGGAAATTTCAGCAGATGATAGATGAGAGCAGGAATATCGTATTCTTCGGAGGAGCAGGAGTCTCCACCGAGAGCAACATTCCGGACTTCCGCAGTGAAGACGGTTTATACAATATGAAGTATAAATATCCACCGGAGACAATCATAAGCCACACCTTTTTTCTGAGAAATCCGGAGGAATTTTACCGGTTTTATAAGGACCGGATGCTCTGTCTGGACGCGGAGCCGAATCCGGCCCACAGGAAACTGGCCGAACTGGAGCAGGCAGGAAAGCTCTCCGCCGTTGTCACTCAGAATATTGACGGACTCCACCAGAAGGCGGGAAGCCGGACGGTCTATGAACTGCATGGAAGTATTCACAGAAATTACTGCATGGAGTGCGGTAAATTTTATGATGCAGAGTATGTGAAAAACAGTGAGGGCATTCCAAGATGCAGCTGCGGCGGGATGATCAAGCCGGATGTGGTGCTCTATGAAGAAGGGCTGGATACAAAGACAATCCAGAATTCCGTGGAGGCGATCGCTCATGCGGATATGCTGATTATCGGCGGGACTTCCCTTGTCGTTTACCCGGCGGCCGGTTTTATCGACTACTTCCGCGGAAAGTATCTTGTGCTGATCAACAAGGCGGAAACAGGGCGGTCTGTCCGGGCGGATCTTGTGATCCGGGAACCGATCGGAAAAGTGATGGAACAAATCTCTTGCAATCCACAGTGAAATTCGCTAAAATAATGAAGTTAGTATATTGATATCAGGAGACATTTATATAAAGGAGAAAAAGTATGTGTGGATTTGCAGGTTATGCAGGAATGAAAGAGTACGATGCTTCCGTGATCCGGAAGATGACAGATAAGATTCGCCACAGAGGGCCGGATTCACAGGATGCCTTCGTGGAAGGCGGAGTCGGACTGGGCTTTGTCAGACTTAGTATTATCGACCTGGAAGGCGGGTCTCAGCCGATGTTCAATGAAGACAAAAATCTGGTGCTGATCTTTAACGGCGAGCTTTACAACTATCAGGGGATCAGAGAAGAGCTGATTCAGGCCGGACATGTATTTACAACACATACCGATTCCGAGATCCTTCTCCACGGATACGAAGAGTGGGGTAAGGAAGGACTGCTTAAAAAACTGAGAGGAATGTTTGCGTTTGTCATCTTTGACAGAAAGAAGAAGACACTGTTCGGAGCAAGAGACCATTTCGGCATCAAGCCGTTTTATTATTACCATAAGGACGGTACGTTCCTGTTTGGCTCCGAGATCAAGTCTTTCCTGGCTCACCCGGATTTCAAGAAAGAGCTGTTCGAGGAGAAACTTCCGGACTTCATGACATTCGGATGTATTCCTGGAGAAGAGACATTCTTCAGGAATGTATACAAACTGCTGCCGGGACATTACTTTACCTATGAAAACGGCAGGGTAAACGTGAAGATGTACTGGGAGCCGACCTTTGACATCAATGAAAATCAGACGATCGAGAGTGTAGCAGATAAGCTGGACGGTGTTCTGGAAGATTCAGTAAACAAACATATCATCGCAGACGTGCCGGTATGTTCCTTCCTTTCCAGCGGCGTGGATTCCAGCTACGTGGCATATGAACTGAAGGACAAGGTGGATCTGACGACATTTACGATCGACTTTGTAGAGCAGAAATACAGCGAAGCGCCTCACGCAAAGGAACTGGCAGACGAGCTTGGCATCCGCAATATCGGACGGAAGGTATCTGCTGAAGAATATTTCCACGATGCGGAGAAGATTCAGTATTACATGGACGAGCCGCTGGCCAACCCGAGCGCGAACCTTCTGTACTACATCTCCAACCGCTGTTCTCAGGACTTCAAGGTAGCACTTTCCGGAGAAGGTGCGGACGAGATGTTCGGCGGATACAATATCTACCATGAGAATATCTCTCTTGGCGGATATCAGAAGCTTCCGAAGTGGTTCAGAAAGGCAGTGGCAAAGGTTGTCACACCGCTTCCGAAATTCAAGGGAAAAGGATTCCTGATCCGCGGAAGCAAGGATGTGGAAGAGCGCTATATCGGAAACAGCAACGTCTTCAAATACGAAGAGAGGGATGCATTCCTCAAGAAAAAATACAAGAGCAGAAATCCATTGGATATTGCCAAGGAATTTTATGACAAGGTGCCGGATCTGGACGATGTGTCCAAGATGCAGTATCTGGACTTCAATATGTGGCTGCGTCAGGAGATCCTTCTGAAAGCGGACAAGATGTCCATGGCAAACTCACTGGAGCTTCGTGTTCCGTTTATGGATATCGAAGTATTCAAGACTGCCCGGACGATTCCGGCAAAATGCAAGGTCAACGATTCCAACACGAAGCTTGCGTTCCGTGCCCTTGCGGACCGTAAATTCAGCAAGAAGAGCGCGGAGAGAAAGAAACTCATGTTCCCGAGCCCGCTCCCGAACTGGATGAGAGAAGATCAGTATTACAAAATGATCAAAAAAGAATTCAAGAGCGAGACAGCAGGAAAATTCTTTAACCGTAAGAAAATTCTGCAGCTTCTGGAAGAACACAAAGAAGGAAAGGTAACCCATTCCATTCAGATCTGGGTAGTCTATACGTTCCTGATGTGGTATAAAGCATACTTTATCAACAACGGAGATCTGGATAAGATCGAGGCAGACTGCGCACACTAAAACACAGTGAAATAAAAAATGACCGCTTCACGGCTGCAAAGGAAGATGCAGCAGGTGAAGCGGTTTTCTTTGTGATAAAACTTTTTCTTTTTCCCGTACTGGTATTATGGCCTTGGAATTGTTACCCCGAATCCGGCATTTGGATGCATCAGCGAAAAGATGACATCGATGATGAAAATGCCAAGAAAACAGATACAAAGAACCGTCCGGAATGTATCCGGAAGTTTCCGGTACCGAACGTTTAATTTCGGCGCCGCGAAATAGAGGATCACAAGCCCTCCGGTTCCAAAGAGAAGCAGCCCTTCCAGACAGACAAACCCTTTGAGATTGATGAGGGAATCCCGGTAGTCCCACCAGCGCATCTGATAGACCTTCCACAGCACGGTTCCCGTGACGAATTCCATCGTCCCGGCTGTCAGCATGGTCATCAGGAAGACCTGAAGCGGTCTTTCGGCAAAGCGGCGGAGCAGGAGGAGAATCAAAACCCCTCCGAATCCGTAAATTGGAAGCCACGGACCGTAGAGGACACCACGATTTACAACAGTATGATCGATAAATACATGCAGAAGGACTTCCCAGAGCCATCCCGCAAATGAAAAGGTAAAGAAAAACAGGATGTAGGAAGAGATGGAGTACCGATGCATACTCTGCTGAATGAGCCCCGCCTTTTCTGTTGTATAAAATTCTTTTGCCATCATATATTTCTGTAACATAACTTTTCCGCCTCTCTTTCCTTTCCTGTTTATGGTTCCATTGTAAAACATAAAACCGAAGAACAACAAAAGCCACTCTTAGGATATTCGAAAGATTTTCAGGGGAAAATTAAGAAATTATGAAGATCCGTGCGATCATTTTCACGATCTTCTATGCAGATTTTGTGAAATCCCTTTTGAGGAATCCGGAAATATGTTATATTAAGGAAAGCAAAGAAAGTAACCGGAGGATATGGGTATGAAGTTTTTGAGTATTTTTGATGTGATCGGTCCGAATATGATCGGGCCTTCCAGCTCGCATACAGCAGGGGCATGTTCCATGGCGCTTCTGGCGCGCAAAATGTGTCCGGAACCGATCAAAAAGGTCGTCTTTACACTTTATGGTTCGTTTTCCAAGACTTATCATGGGCACGGGACGGACCGGGCGCTTTTAGGCGGAGTTCTTGGATTTGACACTGATGATGCCAGAATCCGCGATGCCTTTGAATGGGCCAAAAAGATGGGGGTAGAATACGAGTTTGTCATTGATGAAGAGACAAGGACAGATCATCCGAACACAGCGGATATGGATATTACCGGAGTAAACGGGCACCGTCTGTTTGTCAGAGGAGAGTCCATCGGAGGCGGCAAGATTAAGATTGTCCAGATCAACGGCATTGATGTGGAATTTACAGGCGAGTACAGTACGCTGATTGTCCGACAGATTGACAAGCCGGGCGTAGTGGCACATATTACCCAGTGTCTGAGCAGGCATGAAGTGAATATCGCGTTTATGAGACTGTTCCGCGAGGATAAAGGAGCGACCGCCTTTACAATCGTGGAGTCGGACGAGCAGATTCCGGAAGAGATTCTGGATGAAATTCACAAAAACGAGAACGTACAGGATCTGATGCTTGTACAGATGTAGGAGGAGCCAGGATGGATTTTATTTCAGGACAGACACTTCTTGAAGTGTGTGAAAAGGAACAGCTTCCGATCTCGGAAGTGATGAAACAAAGAGAGATTACCTGCGGTGGAATGCAGGAAGAAACGATCAGGGAAAAGCTTTATGAAGCACTCGGAATTATGAAGAATGCGGTGGAAGAGCCGATCAAAAATCCGAAAAAGTCAATAGGTGGTCTGATCGGAGGGGAGGCAAAGCTTGTGGCGGACCACGAGGGAGCCGCTTCTTCCGTGTGCGGCACGCCGCTGTCAAGAGCGATTGCCTACAGTATGGCGGTACTGGAAGTCAACGCCTCCATGGGACTGATCGTGGCAGCGCCTACAGCAGGATCGGCCGGTGTTCTTCCGGGTGTTCTGCTTGCCATCCGTGATACAAAGGAGGCAGATGATGAGATGCTCTTAAAAGGACTTCTCAATGCATCAGCAGTCGGCTATATTCTGATGCGCAATGCATCCGTGTCCGGAGCAGAGGCGGGCTGTCAGGCTGAGGTCGGAGCAGCATCTGCCATGGCCGCGAGCGCAGTAGTGGAGATGATGGGAGGTACACCGCAGATGTGTCTGGATGCTGCATCCATTGCGATGGCAAATCTTCTCGGCATGGTGTGCGACCCGATTGCGGGACTTGTAGAGGCACCTTGCCAGAGCAGAAACGCCATCGGAGTGGCGAACGCGCTGACCTGCGCGGAACTTGCGCTCAGTGGAGTGAAAAGTGTGATTCCGTTTGATGAGATGGCGGAGGCCATGTATCATGTAGGAAAAAGTCTTCCATTTGAACTCAGGGAGACAGCCATGGGCGGCTGTGCGGGAACACCGACCGGATGTGCGCTTGGCTGTGAGATCTGCGGCAGATAAGGAAGAGCAGGGGGGATTTTGCAGGAGAAAAGAGCGGGGGAGCATCCTCCCCCGTTTTGATTTTGGAAAGAAGGGGTAACAATGAACAGACAAACGAAACCACTAAAACCTTACCATGGACTGATTGTCCTGATCCTGACTGCGGTCTGCATCTTTCTGATCGGTCCGGTGCTCAGTAATTATATGGGACTTTACGGGACTTTGATCAGTGAGCTTTTGATGCTTGCCGGTGCGGTAGGATGCACCTTTTTGTTCCGCGGTAATCCGAAATACGTATTCCCGATTCATAAACCGACTCCGCACGGCCTGTTTGGTACTTTTCTCTTCTGGATGGGAACAATCGGGATCGCTATGGTCTTTACCGTAGTGCTTGCATGTTTCTTCCCGGATGAAATCATGGGAACAAGTGCAGGACTTTCTTATACATTCTTAAGTGTTCCGGTGCTGGTTGCCGTACTGATCGTATCCATCACGCCGGCATTCTGCGAAGAGGCCGTGTTCCGTGGGATAGTCTTTAACAGCTTCTGGCCGATTGGAAACAAGTGGATAGTCATTGTGCTGACAGGATGCATTTTCGGAGCATTTCACGGTAGTATCTGGCGCTTCTTTCCGACAGCCATTCTGGGGATGGCAATGGCTTATCTTCTGGCGGAAACCGGAAACATGGTTTACAATATCATGTTCCATGCCATCAACAATCTGCTTCCGCTGGTCCTGATGTTCGGAATGCAGTGGCTGATGGACGGCCTTTATCAGGTGGCCGGAAGCGCGGCATATTCACAGACGGGTTCCTACAGCTTTTCCTATAACCTCGCGTCGGCAGGGATCTATGTTGCGATGACCGGGATTGCCCTTGTCCTGATTTACGCGGGCAATTTCCTGATTCACATGGGAAGAAAAGGATATGAAGGAAAGATGTTTGGCGGACACAGAAAGAAACATCTCTACATTCTGATCGGTGCAGCCGTCGGATTTTTCGTGCTCGGATGTTTCCTTGTGATTGCGTCAGCGGCGGCCGGCGCATTTGGACGTATGATTTACTACTAAAAAGAGGTGACAGCAATGGGACTGAAACAGGATTTTGTACTGAGAAGGCTGGAAGACCAGGGAAGGTTTCTGGCCAGACTGATTCTCGGAAAAGAGGAAGCGAAATATGAGCTTCCGGAATATGAAGCGATAGATAATGAGGTGGACCGCCTTTACAGAAAGATCCTTTCTCTTGCGGACGCAGGGGAGATCAATGAAGCGGAAAATCTTCTTCTGGAAGAGCTGGAGACAGGGGATCTGCAGATGTTTGAGATGGCACTTTGCTTTTATCTTCATCTGGCACATATGGACGAGGAGTTTTTGGAGGAACACCAGTATACGAGAGAAGAAATCGGAGAGGGGATGGAATCTCTGGCAGAGGACTTTGGGGTGAGCGGACTTGAAATCAGCATGGGAAAATAAATGCGGCACCATTCGCGTCATCAGCTTTACATCCGAAGGACACCGGCGAAATAACCTCCTGAGAGAAACGCTCGAGAAGGCGGGACTTTCCTGTGCAGGGTACCGGAAAGGTACGGCGCCGGGAGGCAGTATGCTCTGTGAAGTGACGTCCATGTACGACTGGGTCGGGGAAGGATGGGGGAAAGACACCTATCTCTTTATCGGAGCGGCAGGAATCGCCGTCCGGAGCATTGCCCCGCTTGTAAAGGATAAGTTCACGGACTCTCCGGTGCTTGTAATGGATGAAAAAGGCGGATATATCATTCCGCTGCTTTCAAGTCATCTGGGAGGAGCAGGGGAGACTGCCCGGATTATTTCCGCTCTTACCGGGGCGGTTCCGGTAGTTACGACAGCCACCGATCTGAACAGGAAATTCGCGGTGGATCTGTTTGCGAAGGAAAACGGAATGCAGATTTCGGACAGGGCTCTTGCAAAAGAGATTTCGGCCCGGATTCTGCAGGGAAGAGCAGTTGGGTTTTATTCGGACTTCCCGGTGAAGGGGAACGTGCCGGAGGAGCTTCTGATAAAGCAGGAGTACAGGAAGCTAAAAGAAACGCTGCCGGGCATTGCCGTGCTTGAAAAAAAGCCGGAGAAGGCGATGGAAGGCATTCTGCATCTGTACCCGAAAATACTAAGTGTAGGAATCGGATGCAGAAGAGGTGTAGAAAAAGAAAAGATAGAACAAAAGATCCGAAGCGTTCTGGGGCGTGGAGGATGGAAGACAGACCAGATCGGTGTGCTTGCAAGCATTGACCGGAAAGCAGATGAGAAGGGAATCCTTGATTTTGCGTCAGAATACGGGATTCCGTTTCGGACGTACACGGCCGGGGAGCTTAATACGGTGAAGCAGGTAACATCCTCTTCTGATTTTGTAAAGAATATAACAGGGACGGACAATGTATGCGAGAGGGCGGCGCTTCTTGCAGGACAGTCCGGAGATCTGATTTATAAAAAAGAAACATTCCGGGATCTGACACTTGCGGTGGTACGTATGCGCTGCGAAGTAATATTTGGAGAGACAAAGCAGCCGACGCCCCGGATGGCGGACCAGGAACGAAAGGGGGAAAAAACATGAAGCATATCTTAATCTTTGCTGGCACAACAGAAGGAAAAGAACTGATGGAGAAGATCAAGCACTTTCCGGTAGAAGTTTTTGTCAGTGTGGCCACGGAATACGGAAAAGAATGTCTTTTAAAGGAAACGGAAGAAGAACGGGCGCCATATGCAAAGCACGGAGAGGTACAGGCCGGAAACTTAAATATCATCGCAGGACGCATGAAAGAGGTGGAAATGAAAAACTATATCCGCAGACAGGAGATTGATCTTGTTGTGGATGCCACCCATCCGTTTGCCCGTGAAGTGACGAAAAATATCAAAGAGGCATGCCGGGAGACGGGAGTTCCTTATATCAGGCTTCTGAGAAAGCCGGTGCAGAAAGAGGAAGGCCTCATCTATGTCTCTTCGATCGAAGAAGGTGTAGAATTTCTGGAGAAGACGGAGGGGAATATCCTGATTACCACAGGAAGCAAGGAGCTTTCTGTTTATACAAGGCTTACAGACTACCGGAACCGTTGTTATGCACGAGTGCTGTCTACGCAAGAATCCGTGGAGGAAAGCGTACGTCTCGGACTGGAAGGGGATCATCTGATTGCCATGCAGGGGCCATATTCCGAGGAGATGAATATCGCAACGATTCATCATGTCAAGGCATCCTGGCTGATTACGAAAGAGTCCGGAAGCGCAGGCGGTTTTGATGATAAGGCAAGAGCTGCCGCAAAGACCGGAACGGTGCTTGTAGTGGTGGAACGGCCGAAGGAAGAAGGAAGTACATTTGAGGAAGCAGTAGAGAGGATCCGCGCATGTTCGTTACAGTAACAGGGGGGAGCGGAAGCGGAAAGTCCGCCATGGCAGAAGACATCTCTCAGAGCCTGTGCAGCGGCCCGAAGATCTATGCGGCGACGATGATGGTGTATGATGAGGAGAGCAGAAGACGGATCGAACGACACCGGAAACAGCGGGCGGGCAGACAGTTTACTACGCTGGAATGTCCGTCCGGGCTGGAAGAGGTCGTCTTTGAAGAGAAGGTGCCGCTCATTTTGCTGGAATGCGTTTCCAATCTCACGGCCAATGAACTCTACAGCGGGGAGAATTTTGCCATGCAGGATCCGGAAGAGACGGCAGAGCGGATTATCCGCGGGATTGCACATTTCGCTGACAGTGCGGACCATCTTGTCGTTGTGACAAACGAAATGTTTCAAAACGGAACGAAAGACGATGAAATGAAACAGTACCTTTCTGTGGCAGGCCGGGTAAACCGCTATCTGATGGCAAAATCCGATGTGTTTATTGAAGCGGTGTACGGCCTGCCGTATTTCTGGAAAGGAAGCGGACATCTTCATATGGAGAAAGGAACATGGGTATGGGACAAAACGGATTGATTCATATATACTGCGGGGATGGAAAAGGAAAGACCAGCGCTGCCATCGGGATGATGATCCGGGCCGCCGGAAGAGGGAAAAAGATTCTCCTTGTCCGGTTTCTAAAGAATGAAGATTCCGGAGAGCTTTTCGTTCTGGATCAGATCCCGCAGATCGAGCGGATCCGGATGCCGGAAGGATACGGATTTTACTGGACTTTGACTGACGAAGAAAAAGAGCGGATGAAAGAGGAGTATGAACGGATCTGGGAAGACATCGAGAGCCGGGCGGCAGGCTATGACATCCTTGTGATGGATGAGTTTATGGCGGCGTTCGGGCACGGCCTGATTCCTCATAAGCGTGTACTTTCCTTTCTCAAGGAGAAGCCGGAGCATCTGGAAGTTGTCCTGACGGGACGAAATCCGGATGAAGGGATTCTGGAAATGGCAGATTATATTTCCGAGATCCGGGCGGTGCGCCATCCGTTTGAGCGTGGCGTCCCTGCACGGGAAGGAATTGAATATTAGGAGGAAAATTATGAGATTGCTGCATATATCGGATCTGCATCTTGGAAAACGGGTCAATGAGTATTCCATGCTGGAGGATCAGGCCCACATTCTCGATCAGATTCTGAAGACTGCCGATCAGGAGCAGGTACAAGGGGTTCTGGTTGCAGGCGATGTCTATGACAAGCCTGTTCCGCCTGCGGAAGCAGTGCGGCTTCTTGATTATCTGCTGAGCAGCTTTGCGGACCGGAAGATTCCGGTCTTTTTCATAAGTGGAAATCACGACTCCAGGGACAGGCTTTCCTTTGGAGCGGAGCTGTTTAAGAAAAGCGGCGTGTATATGGCATCAGAAGGATTTCTGGAAAAAGTGGACCGGGAGGATGAATACGGTGAACTTTCCATCTGGCTGATGCCGTTTTTAAAACCGGCACAGGTGCGGAGTGTCTATCCGGAAAAAGACATCCAGACATACACGGACGCAGTGCGCGCAGTGCTGGAAGAGGCAGATCTGGATCCTGCAACGCGGAATATTCTGGTGGCCCATCAGTTTGTGGCGGGAGCCGTACAATGTGAGTCGGAGGAGGTTTCCATCGGAGGTCTGGATCAGGTAGACGTGTCGGTGTTTGACGGATTTGACTATGTTGCCCTTGGGCATCTGCACAGACCGCAGTCTGTTACAAGGGAGACGGTCCGCTACTGTGGTACGCCTTTGAAATATTCATTTTCCGAGGTACACGATCAGAAATCCGTGACCATTGTGGAGCTGAAAGAAAAAGGAGGGACCGCAATCAAAACAGTCCCTCTTACCCCTTTGCGGGATATGAAGGAACTGAAGGGGACCTATTTACAGCTGACGAGCCGGCCGTTTTACGAGACGCAGGAACGGGATTCCTACTTTCACATTACACTTACCGATGAGGAAGATGTGATGGATGCGGTCGGGAAGCTTCGGATGATTTATCCGAATCTGATGAAGCTTGACTATGACAATGTGCGGGTACGCACGCAGATGCAGTATGAAGAAATGGAAGCGGTAGAGCAAAAACGGCCGGATGAAGTCGTATCGGATTTTTATCAGATGGTTAACGGGACACCGCTTTCGGACGCGCAGAGCAAACTGGTCGAAGAGATGATGGAAGAAGTATGGGAGGAAGAAAGATGAGACCGGAAAAACTGATTTTATCCGCATTCGGCCCTTATGCGTCCAGACAGGAGATTCCATTTGACAAGCTGGGAAAGCATGGACTTTATGTGATCTCCGGGGATACCGGCGCGGGGAAGACGACAATTTTTGATGCCATCACCTTTGCCCTTTACGGTGAGCCTTCCGGAAACCGAAGAAAAGCGGATATGCTGCAAAGCAAATATGCAGCAAACGGGGAGGAAACTTATGTGGAGCTGACATTTTCGGTCGGCAGTGCGAGATATCAGATTCACCGGAATCCGGAATACCAGCGCCCGAAAAAGCGGGGAGAAGGCTGGATTACCCAGAAGGCGGATGCCGTTCTGACGATGCCGGATGGAAGTGTGGTGATGGGTGCCAGAACTGTTACAGAAAAGTGCGAGGAAATCCTCGGTCTGAAAAGAGAGCAGTTTACCCAGATTGCCATGCTGGCTCAGGGAGAGTTCCAGAAGATGCTCTTTTCTTCCACTGAGGAAAAGAGCCGGATTTTCCGGATGCTGTTCCACACGGCGCCATATCAGGTATTTCAGGAGAAAATCAAGGAGAAAGCGGCAGGCCTGAAAAGAGCATACGAGGCGGTGGAGCAGAGTATCCGCCAGTATGCCGACGGCGTCCTGATACCGGAAAAAGAGGAAGCGCTTCGGGCAAAGTGGGAGGAAAGCCTGCAAAGTCCGGATAAGGAAGAATGGCTTTTGACGATTGAGGACATCCTTGAAACCATGCAGAAGGAAGAAGAATGTCTGGAACAGGAGATCAGCCGGACGGAAGAGGAAGCACAGCAGTATGGCGAAAGGCTGAATGAGGCTGTTCAGGAGCTGAAAGCAAAGCGGGGAGAAAAACAGCAGAAAGAAGAACTGGAACAGCTGATCCGGAAAAAGGAGGTCTGCCAGGAAGCACTTCGGAAGGCGCAGGAGAATGCAAAAGGTAATGAACTGGTGCAGGAGCGGATTTTGAAAGAATCCATGCAGTTGGAGACTTACCGGGAACTGGAGGAAAAGCAGAAATCCTGGGAGAAGAGACGCAAGGAGGCCAGGAATCTTTCTGACCGCCTGGCAGCTGTAATGGAAAAGCAGAGAAAGGCAAAAGAAGAAATCGAGCGGTGCCGTGCCTTGCTGTCGGAGATTCCTGATCCGGAGGAGGCATGGAAAGAACTTCTGCGGCAGAAACAGCAGACGGAAGAAAGACATCAGAATCTGAAAGAATTTCTGCTGATCTGCGGGCAGTACCAGGAGGCAAGAAAGGAGCAGGAGACTGCGCAGGAGGCCTACCTTTGCGTCCGGGAGAAGGTAGAGAAGGCACAAAAAGAGTATCAGGAGCTGGAACGGGCCTTTCTGGACGGGCAGGCAGGGATCCTGGCAGCCGGATTGACAGACGGGGAACCCTGTCCGGTGTGCGGTGCCCTGCACCATCCGGATCCGGCGAAAAAGCCGGAAGAAATCCCTGATGAACAGACGTTGAAACAGAAAAAAACAGTACTTGATATGCTCATGGAAGAGGATAAGCAAAAGAGCCGGAAGGCAGGCGAGGCCAAAGGCCGCACTGAGACGGCGGCAGGCCAGCTCAGGCAGAAGGCCGCACTGCTCTGGCCGGATGAGGAACCGGCGGGTCTGAAGGAAGCGTACCAGAGAATGAAAGAGGAAGGCTGCACTTTGGAAAACCGGAGACGGGAACTGCAGCAAAAAGAAGAAAGTCTGAACAAACAGCAAAAGCAGAAGCAGGATGCGCAGAAGCGGGAAAAAGAGCTGGAACAACAGACAGAAGAACAGACAGGCATCATTCTTCATCTGGAACGGGAGACGGCCTCCATGCGGACAGAACAGGAAACAGAAGGAAAACGGATTCAGGAAATCGGGGAGAGCCTTCCGTATGATTCCTATGAAGAGGCACGCAATGTGATCCGGAAGATGGAGCTGGAAAAACAGGAAAAAGAAGAGGCTTTGGAAGCGGCAAAAGCGGCATACCAGAGCACGGAAAATGAGATCTCTGCCTGCGAAGCATCCATCCGTGTCTGGACGGAACAGCAGAAAGACCGGGAGACGCCGGAAGAGGAGAAACACCGGGAAAAAGAGGAGCTGGAACAGAAAAAACAGGAGACACTCCTGAAAAAGCAGCGTCTGCTTGCCGAAAAGGAACAGCTCCTTCCGGTGCTCAGTGCAGACAGGTCCGCCCTTGAGAAGATGAGGGCGGCCGTGAGGCAGCAGGAAGAGACAGAGAAGGAATACCGGATTGCCGGCGCTCTTTCCGATACGGTCAACGGCACACTTGGAGGAAAGGAAAAAATCATGCTGGAAACCTATGTGCAGATGGCCTATTTCGACCGGATTCTTATTCGTGCAAACCGCAGGCTTCTTGTCATGACAGACGGTCAGTATGAGCTGGTCCGCAAAAAGACAGCGGACAACCGGAGAAGCCAGAGCGGCCTTGATATGGATGTGATCGATCATTACAACGGTACACAGCGCAGCATTCATACACTGTCAGGCGGGGAGTCCTTCCAGGCATCTCTTTCCCTGGCACTTGGGCTTTCCGATGAGATTCAGTCCATGGCCGGAGGCATCCGGATGGAAGCGATGTTTGTGGACGAGGGGTTCGGGACACTGGATGAGGAAGCGCTGGATAAGGCGGTCCGCGCCCTTGCCTCTTTAAGTGAAGGGAATAAGCTGGTGGGAATTATTTCCCATGTGGCTGAACTGAAAGACCGGATCGACAAAAAGATTCTCGTAAAGAAAGAAAAAGGCGGAGAAAGCCGGGCGCAGGTGGTGATCGGATAAAGAGCAGGTTCATTTCGGAGAAAATGTGGCGGCTTCAATGAAAAAACGATAAATGTTAAGAGGCAGGCATGACTCATGCGAGTCATGCCTGCCTTTGTTTGGGACGAAGAAACTATCTTTTTCATAGTATATTCCCCAAGAAATTACTAAAAAATAAGGCAGAAATCATAAAAAGCTGAACCTTTTTTCAAGTTCAAACCATCTTTATTTATATAAGGAGAAAAAGGGTAAGGTGTAAGGAGGAATCAGTATGAAAGAAAAAGAAGTATTGAGGATACAAGGTACAGAAATCGTTGAGTTTGAGAAGTATCTGTATGAAAGAGAAAATGCCGGGGCAACGATCCGGAAATATCTTACGGATTTGAAATGTTTTTTCAAATTTCTCGGGGAGAAAACGGAAATAGACAAAGGCCGGCTTCTTGCCTACAAAGAATGGCTGATAGAACATTATACGGTCAACAGTGTGAATTCCATGCTGGCCGCTCTCAATCAGTTTTTAACATTCTGTGGATACTGCGAACTGAAAATCAGGCGGGTAAAGACACAGAAAAATCTTTTTCTGCAGGAGGAGAAAGAACTGACCTGTCAGGAATATAAGCGTCTTGTGAAGGCAGCAAGGGCAGAAGGAAAGTCCCAACTGGCCCTGTGTATCGAAACGATTGCCGTTACCGGAATCCGCGTCAGCGAGTTGAAGTATTTCACGGTGGAACAGGTAAAAAAGGGGAGGATCGAAGTACACAACAAAGGAAAATACCGGAGAATCTTCCTGACAGCCAGCATCCGAAAAAAACTTTTGATGTTTGCGTCAGCCAGAAAAATTCGGTCGGGCTGTATTTTCGTAACGAAAAGCGGGCAGCCGAAAGACAGGAGTAATCTCTGGAGCGAGATGAAAGCGTTGAAAAAGAAAGCAGGTGTCAGCGGGGAGAAAATATTTCCGCACAATCTCCGGCACCTGTTTGCAAGAGTTTATTATCAAACGACGCAGGACCTGACAGGCCTTGCTGATGTTCTGGGGCACAGCAGCCTGAATGTAACCCGAATCTATACCTCCAATACAGGAGAGATCTATCAAAGACAGCTTAACCGCATGACAATATTGCAAATGTGAAAATGAAAAAGGGGAAAATAAAAACACCACATAATATCAATTATGTGGTAGTACAAAGCCGGTCTTTCTCATCTAGTCATCATTTTTTCTTTTCCTCATTTATTCTATAGCAAAAGATCCGTGCCGTCAATGTCGCTGGAGAAAAAATTTTTAAAATTTTGGGTACCAAAATAAGCCCCGTCTCTTACATATGGCTCGAAAATCGACGGGACGCCGAAAAACAGGACTTCATTTTTTTATGGGGAAAGGCCATGTACCACATAATTGATATTATGTGGTAGTTTGCCTTACGAAAAAAGGTGGAGATGAAACTGCATGGGGAGAGAAATATCCGGACTGAAACAGAGAAATATTACGATTGTTCCGGACAATATTACATTTATAGATCATGGAATGCTGTTTTCATCCAGAGAAGGCCCTTTAGGATGTCTGGATGAGGACAGGATTTTATTGGTCTGTCTGGAACAGGATTCGGAAGACAAAAATGCCTGTGTCAGACTTCCAGTGGAGAAAATATCACCAGATACAGATGGGCGTCTATTTCTCGGAACTGTCTACGGCACTCGGTGTGAAATTCAGACAGACCGGATCTGGAAGACGGCAGGAGAACTTTTAATGGAAATGGTTTGCCATTATCCCTGGTTATGGGTTGGTGATCATGCCTGTCTGGATTCTAAGGACAAAAGAAAATGGCAGGAATTGCGAAACATGGTAGAGCAAATGCGTGCCTGCTGCATTTTGTATGATTGAGAAAAAACTAATTCGATCAGGAAAGAGAGGGGATGACTCCTTTTTAAAGAGAAAGCAATAGCATTTCTTTCAGAAGATTTAATATACACAAGTAGGAGGTAAGTATGAAACAGCAAACAAAAATAAAATGCAGACGGTGGTTCGCCCTCTTTATCTGTCTATGTGTATTCTTTTTAAGCAATACATCTTACGTATTTGCGGCATCCACAACGGGAACGACCGGCCATACAGCAGATGATGACACACGGGTGACATATACGAATTATTTGAACGATGAAACCAGCGGCAATTTGACCACTGAATTTTCCGGGCGCGTGTGGGCGGATAAGACGGTCACTACCACTGACCAGAAATTCAGCGGTGATGCCGGCAATTCCATTACTGTGGCAAATGATTCGGATTTTCTGGTGACGTATTCCGCCTTGGCGACCACACAAAGTATTACCGGAGAGGCTCAGAGTCCGCTTGATGTTGTGTTTGTAGTGGACTTTTCGGGATCGATGATTAACTATGCAATGGATAACGGGTATAGTCGGCTGGCAAATCTGCTTGATGCGCTGAACAGTTCGATTAAGACTCTGATGGAGGCTAATGAGTATAACCGGGTGGCGGTGGTATGTTATTCTGGAAAGCCGGATGAAAGTGTATCTGCATCGAAAGTTTTGCTGCCTTTAAACCATTATTCTTCGAGCCAGACATATTTTTCTATTAATGATCGCACGGCAACCACATCAGAAAGGACGGTTAGCTGGAATATAGATGGGGTGTCAGGAAATCATACTGTTCAGCAGCCACATGCTACGAATACTCAGATGGGCTTATATACAGGTATGAATTTATTGACCGGTTCAGATACGACAGTGGAGATCAATGGTCAAACAGTTCAGCGAGTACCTGCGGTGATTCATTTATCTGACGGTAATCCCACAGTTTCGTCAGACAGTCAAAATTGGTGGGAACCATCAAATAATTCGGGAAATGGCAATGGTGTTGTCCGCATCAGTTCCGTAGGAAACGGCTTGAAAGCAATGATGACGGCAACCTACATGAAGCGGGAAATTGATCGTCATTATAGTGCTGATTTAAACTCCGATTATGCGGTGCGTGTATATAACATTGGTATGGGGCTGGATGGCATTTTTAATGAAGTAAAAGCATCTTCTAATTGGAATACGGATATAGATGCCAACAAATCGCAAAATCTTGCGTATGTATCACTGAATCCAGGTAGCCACTGGAATGACAATAATAATATTGCTCAAAATTTTCGGGATACATGGAATCAATATAAGAACGGCACTAACGTAACCATACCGGTTTCAGAGCCAGCGGCAAGTGCTGGACCAGGAGATTGGACATCTTGGTGGGAGAGTACCTTTCCATCAGAGAATTATACAGTTACTCATCCTTCTCAGAATGATATTACTGAAGTCAATGATTTGAACTATGTGGATCAATATTTTTCTGCTGATAGTGCAGATCAAGTTACAGAAGTTTTTGAAAATATTGTCAGCGACATCACAATGTCCACCCCTCAGGTGCCGACAAATGTCAACCCTGATGCCATCGACCAGAGCGGCTACATTACATATACTGATGAGATCGGCGATTATATGGAGGTCAAGGATGTAAAAAACCTGATCTTCTCCGGTACGAATTTTACAAATCATACTGAAAGTACAAACGGAAATACCACTACCTATACCTTCAGCGGTCAGATTGACAGTCCGGTTTACGGTCAGCAGAATGCGGGTGATATTGTTATTACGGTTACATCGAATACGGATAACACCGGAAAAATGACCCAGACACTTACAGTAAAGATACCTGCTTCAGCAATTCCGCTGAGGGTGAACACGGTGGAGCTGGAGTCATCCGGGAATGTGAAAAGTCACACAACCAATAATGCCTATCCTGTGCGTCTCTGCTATACGGTAGGAGTGCAGGAGGGCGTAAAGAACTCTGACGGAACAGTGGATCTTTCAAAGATTGACGATGCGTACAAGCAGGCAAATACCGGAACGGACGGTCTGTATTTTTACAGCAACAAATATACGGGTGATATAAAGTGCGAGGATCAGGAGACAGCGGGCAACGCATACGTTGAGTTTACACCTGCGAAGAACAACCCGTATTTCTATGTTCAGGAGAGTATTCCGCTGTACAAAGACAAATCTTGTACGGATCCGGTAGTGGAACAGCCGACTCCTGATGACGGCAAGACTTACTATTATCAGGTACAGTATTACAGCGGCGATGAAAGTGTAACCGAAACCCGTTCGGTTACCGGAATCAAGGGGACGACCGAACAAATAAATGGTCAGTATTGCGTGAAAGCAGGCGTAATGAATGCGCCTCATGCTGATTCCAAACATGCAGAAAAGACAACCAATAATACTTCTACTGCGCAGCTTTACTATTATGCGCATATGAACAGTGAAAACGCACAAATCCATCTGGGCAATAACGGACGTCTTGCGGTAAAAACGGCTTCACTTGCAGTAGAAAAGGATATTAAAGTTCCAGAAGGAATTGACGCTGGACAATTTGCAGATCAGGAATTCTCTTTTACTGTGACACTGAAAGATACTAAGAATAACCCGGTTTCGGGTACATTTACCACAAGGCATGTAGTTGATGCTGGAAATGGATCTGAAACATCTGTAGAAAGTGGAATATCTTCATTAAATTTCGCTAATGGCACTGCCACTTTTAAACTCAAGCCCGATGAGAAACTCTATATCGACGGACTCGTCAATGGATGGAGTTATACAGTAAGTGAGACAGATGTTCCGGATGACGGCTTTGATCAGACCACGCCGGCAGACGGAGACGCATCAGGTACACTCGGAGGCACAACGACAACAGTTTCGTTTGTCAATACATATTATCCCGGTTCCATTGCTGTGACCAAGCGGGACGGTGCGGGA
Organism: Pseudoflavonifractor sp. BSD2780061688st1 E11; assembly: GCF_005844125.1. Taxonomy (NCBI): domain Bacteria; kingdom Bacillati; phylum Bacillota; class Clostridia; order Eubacteriales; family Oscillospiraceae; genus Pseudoflavonifractor; species Pseudoflavonifractor sp. BSD2780061688st1 E11. The sequence goes on along the minus strand of NZ_SPHM01000003.1, from coordinate 101,125 downwards.
GATCCGCTGAAAGGCGCGGCGTTCCAGCTCTATAAGGATGATGGAACAGGCGGCAAAACGAAAGTCGGAAGTCCGGTTCCCACAGTGCCGAGAATACGGCAGACGATAGCGGAAGGAGCTCAGGGATTTGACCTTGAGCATATGATTTTTACGGATACGGATGGCAAAATCTATCCGGTTCATACTGACAGCTCCGGCACGAAGAGTTACTTCTACTACCGCAGCCTGAGCACTGAAGAACAGGAGAAATATGAGCAGGGCACCCTTACGAATTATGAGGAAGTTGCAGAGTTCACAAATCTTCTTGTCAATGGGACGTACTACTTGGTGGAAGCTACAGTTCCAGACGGATATAGCGCACCTCAAACCGATGAGGACGGATATCTGATCGTGGGAGAGAATGAGCAGACGAAAATTACAGTACCGACCAAAGATGGCGGAAATTCAGTATATCATCTTTTGTTTACGGTGACTAACCATAAAAAGATGATCCTGCCGACTACCGGTCTTTCCGGTATCGGATGGTATCTGGCAGCAGGAGTGGTACTCCTGACGGCTGCAGTTGTTTTGTGGAAACTGAAAGGAATCAAAGGAAAGTCCGTAAGCACACGGGCCCGGCGCCGCAGACGCAGAAGGCGGTAAATCAATGATATAAAAGCGTATTTATGCTTTTATATAAATAAGTTCTTATGAAAGACAAGAAAAGGAAGGAGAAAACCTTATGAGAAAAAGTAACAGATTCTTATCTCGGCTCACAGGAACGTTGGCTGCACTGACGCTTGTGGTCGGACTGGTGCCTGCAACAGCGCTTGCTGCGGATGGAAGTGCGAGTATCACGATTACAGAACCGACATGGTCGGATAGCAGTAAAGACTGGGCGGGTACACAGGCAAATGCGTATCTGGTGCTGGACCAGGTAAATGACACAGAGACAGATCCTGCTAAGAAACTTTATTCCGTAACTACCGGCTTCGATGCATTTTTCAACATCGACACAACTGACGGAAACAGTTCAATCGATGAAATATTTGGAACTGGCGGCACCGTGTACCTGCAGTTTGACGGCACTGATCTTTCTGCCGGTACGACCCAGCCTGCTTCCGGTGAGTACATCACCTTCTCCGGTGATGACGCCAAGGCGCTTGATAAGACATACGGTGAGGCTGACCTGGTGAGCCGTATCGCTGGAGATAGCGGTGCAGGCGGAAGTAATGCAGGTGTGTTCTATTCCTGGATTGAGAAGTATATTGAAAAGAATAACATAACTACTTCTCTTACAGCTACAGCTGGCGCAAGCGTTGGAACACGGGGAACTATGACTATCAGTGATCTTGACGAAGGCTACTACGCCATCGACTTTAAGAGCGTTCCGAGTGGCTTAAGCCTCAAGCAGGGTGTGATGATCGCCACGACAGGTGATATCCCGGCTCAAATGAACCTTAAGGCGGAGGATCTGCCTTTTGAAAAGAAGATAAGCGAGAAGGATGCAGACCAATGGCTTGATGAGCTTACTGCAGAGACAGGGGATGTGCTTGACTATCGGCTGACAGCAAAGGTTCCTACGCTGACCGACTACGACAATCTCACCGAGTTTACTATGAGTGATACGCTGGAAAAGCAGGAGTTTGATTCTGCCAGCGTTGAAATTGCTATCAATGGTGCCACTATTACACGGGGAACGGATGATGACAGTAATAAGTTTTATATTGGACAGACTCTCCTTGCGACACTGAATTCGGACGGCTATGCCAATAACGAGAGTTCCTTCACCCTCACTTTTGAACCGTCTACTCTCGAGGCATATGAGGGCGAGACAGTCACTGTTACCTACAGTGCAAGGCTTACCACTGACGCAGTGAAGATTAATGTCAATGACGCCAAACTGGAATGGAATAACAATGGTTCTGAGAGTGTTCTGACCGATTCCACCAAGGTGTACACCTACGGCATCGAGCTGACAAAGACCTTCAGTGACGCTACTGTTTCAGCTGGTGAGATTGGTGCTGTGACATTCCAGCTGTACCGGGTAAATGGGCAGGATGAGGAACTTCTCTATTTTACCGGCTCTGCCGGAAATTACATCCTTGTGTCCGATTCCAATGGAACTGGCAATGTGACAGACCTCAAACTTGACACGACCAACAGGAAACTGACGGTTGTGGGTCTGGATGATGACGAGACCTACATCCTGAAGGAGACTAATACTGCAGACGGCTATAACCTGATTGACGAGGACGTCACCATCGATCTTGAAGCACAGGCTGACCCGAACGCAATGCTGCTCGACAAGGATAAGACAAGTGTCAAACTGGGAAGTAATAAACTTACGGTGTCCTTTGTAAACAATACGAACACTACAGAGACGGCAATAGCAAGCGTTGCTTTCGAGCTTTACAACCAGAAAGGCTTCACCCTTCCGAAAACCGGAGGCACAGGTACGTGGGCGTTGACAATGGGCGGTATTCTTCTGATTGCGGCGGCAGGAGGAATGCTTGTGGTTTCCAGAAGAAAGAACTCTTCTCGCTAAAAAAAGAACACAGTGATTTGTATGGGATTGGGCGGAGATTTCCGCCCATCCTTCGTTTTGGTGTTTTTCCACATACTTCACCGGAGTCAGGGGAAAAGCATCTGAATGTTAATTGGGAAATGGAGGAAAAGGATGTGAAGCAGAAATTACTGGCTATTTTGACGGTATTGGTTTTTCTGGCGGGGCTCTCTCTGCTGGCATACCCGGTTGTCAGCAACCTGCTCTATGAAAAGGAACAGGAAGAAATCATGAAGCACTATAATAGTATTATTTCAGAAGAAATGACTTCGGATGACCAGACTGCAGAACTGCAGGAGTGTCAGGATTACAATCGGGGACTTTTGCAGGGAGGCGTTCTGCTTACAGATCCTTTTGACAAGAATCAGCTGGATCCTTCCGCCATGCCCTATGCAGGGCTTCTGAACATAGATGACGAAGGAGGAATGGCCTATCTGAGGATTCCGGCTATCGATGTGGAGTTGATGATTTATCACGGCACCGGACAGGAAGTGCTGAAAAAGGGGGTGGGACATCTGCAGGGAAGTTCTCTTCCGGTGGGAGGAACAGGAACGCATTGCGTTCTTTCCGCGCATACGGGACTTAATAATAAGAAGCTGTTTACAGATCTGGACCAGCTGGAAAATGGCGATGTCTTCTATATTCATGTACTGGGGGAGGTGCTGGCCTATCAGGTGGATCAGATCCGGGTAGTGCTCCCGGAGGAGACGGAGGATCTGCAGATTAATGCGCAGGAAGATCATGTTACGCTGGTGACCTGTACACCATACGGGATCAATACACACCGCCTGCTGGTACGGGGAACCCGTATCCCTTATGTGGAAGAAACGGAACAGACGGGGGCGGTGCCGGTAAGACAGGGCAGCTGGATGGAACAATACCTGAAAGCGGCTGCCGCGGGGATGATACTGGTGGCTGTTGTGGCAGTGGGATCCATTTTGCGCAGGAGGACAGGGGCGAAGAAGCCCGGACGAAGGAGAAGGAAAAGATAGGGGGGCGGGAGCGTGAGAAAGACCGGCTTTAGATTGCTGATTCTGGTGATATTTTTTTCCGGTGCAGCACTGCTTCTGACTCCGCATTTCCAGAGTCTGCGATCGAAATTTAGCAGCAGGAAAGAGGTAGAAGAGATTAAGAGTAAGAAACAAAACAACCGGGAACCGGAAGAAAGTACAGAGAGAGAATACATTCAGCTTTATGAGGACATGAAAGCATACAATGAAAAAATTTTCCGGGACGGGCAGAGCGGACTGACGGATGCATGGAACTTTCAGCAGCCGGTTTTCCGGCTGTCGGATTATGATACGTCCGGGGATGCGGTCGGCTATTTATCCATTGAAGCCATGGATCTGGAACTGCCGCTGTATCTGGGAGCGTCAGATGAGAATCTTGACAAGGGAGCTGCAGTTTTGGGACAGACCAGTATGCCTATAGGAGGAACAAACAGCAACTGTGTAATAGCTGCCCACCGGGGATGGAAAGGCATTCCGATGTTTCGGGATATCGAATTGTTGCAGCCCGGAGACAAAGTGATACTGACTAATTTGTGGGAAACACTGGAATATCAGGTGGTGAAGTGTATTGTCATTACTCCGGATGACATTGACGCAGTGAAAATCAAGGAAGGTGAGGACATGCTGACTCTGATTACCTGTCATCCGTACACATACAATTTTCAGAGATATGTAGTTTACTGTAGCCGTAACGGTCAAATCTCTGCGGAGGAACTCCCCCGTGAGGGGGTAACCTATGTTTCGTCTCAAAAAGAGATTGAGAGGGAGCAAAAGTGGAATTTTGCGGGACTTACCGTACTGGGAGGAGGCTGTATGCTGGGAATCCGCAGGTTCATCCTTGGAAAAAGAAAGAAAAAGAATTCGTAACTATTTTTTTATGTATTATACACAAATGTTCGTACAATAGAAATGCATTTTGGCTAATCCAGAAAAACCGCATCGGTTGACAGCCGTCTTGGCCAATGGTATCATAAACAGGAATCAAACAGAGAAATCATTTAAAAGTACCTTATGTTAGAAGGAGTAAAAGGGAATCCGGTGAGAATCCGGAACAATGCCCGTTGCTGTATGAGGGGAGCTTTCTTAAGAAAAGGCCACTGTGCGGATGCATGGGAAGGGAGAGAAAAGCGCGGATCCTTAAGTCAGAATACCTGCTTTTAGATGCTTCGGAAAGGTTACGGGATTATGACAAGTACGAGAATCAAAGAGGACGTCAAAGGGAAATAGAAACGGATATGGGAAAAGAGGCAGAGGAAAGAACTGTCTGTTTTTCCATATCCTTTTTTGGTGTCAGTCGTCGATGTCAGGCCCATATGGGAGGACAAATATGAAAAAAGCAGTTTTGACGGTGAGCTTTGGAACGAGCCACCTGGATACAATGGAAAAGACGATCGGAGCAGTAGAGAAGGCGCTTGCGGAGGCATTCCCGGACCGGACGCTGTACCGGGCGTTTACAAGCGGAATGATCTTGAAGAAACTGAAATCGGAGTTTCAGATGGAAATCTGCAACGTGGAGGAAGCCATGGAGCAGATGGCGCGGGACGGAATTGAGGATCTTCTCATACAGCCGACCCATATCATCCACGGATTTGAATACGAAAAGATGACAGAGCAGATCGAGCCGTACCGGGAACGGTTTGAAACGATCCGTATCGGAGCACCGCTTCTTGCCACGATGGAAGATTATGAGGAGGCGGTACACCTGATTATGGAGGATGCCGGACTCAAAGAGGAAGAAACATTAGTGCTCATGGGCCACGGGACAGAGCACCATACCAATGCGGCCTATCCGGCCCTCGATTATACCTTCTGGGCGAAAGGATACCGAAACGTGGTAGTCGGCACGGTAGAAGGCTTCCCGGAGATGGAGGAAGTACTGAAAAAGCTGAAAGAGCAGCAGGCCGAAAAGATTCTTCTGATGCCGTTTATGATTGTGGCGGGAGACCATGCCAAAAACGATATGGCAGGGGAGGATGCGGATTCCTGGAAATCGATTCTGACAAGAGAAGGATATGAAGTGCGCACCGTCTTAAAAGGTCTCGGAGAGATTCCGGGCATCCGGCAGATGTTTGTGCGTCATGCCAGGGAAGCAAAGGAGTGTCCGAAAGGATAAAGATGGAAAAGCAGACAGTCATCAAGGGACAAAAAGAACTGAAAAGAGGATATACGACGGGAACCTGCGCGGCGGCAGCGGCAAAGGCGGCGGCAATCATGCTGTTTTCCGGAGAGGAAATCCGGGAAGTCCGCATCACTGTCCCGGCAGGAGAGACCTTGCTTCTGGAAGTGGAGGAGATCGTGCGTCATTCCGATGTGGTGTCATGCGCGATCCGGAAAGATGCAGGAGATGATCCGGATATTACCCACGGAATGCTCGTCTTTGCCGAAGTAAAGAAAGAGTCCGATAAACGGCAGGAACCAGATTCGGAGCCGGTGCGGATTGTGCTGGAAGGCGGGGAGGGTATCGGCCGGGTGACAAAGTCGGGGCTGGAGCAGCCGGTAGGAGCACCCGCCATCAACAAGGTGCCAAGGAGTATGATTACGGAAGCAGTCCGGCAGGCAGCCGGGGAAGCCGGTTTTTGCGGGACGCTGAAAGTGACCATTTCTGCGCCGGAGGGGGAAGCACTTGCCAAAAAGACATTCAATCCAAGACTTGGGATTGTGGGCGGTCTTTCCATCCTTGGAACAACGGGGATTGTAGAACCCATGAGTGAGCAGGCTCTGACGGAAACCATCCTTCTGGAAATGAAAGTACAAAAACAGGAAGGAATTCAGACGCTCTGTCTTGTGCCGGGAAATTACGGAAGTGATTTTCTGAAAGATGAGCTTTCCTTTTCCCCGGACCGGGCGGTCAAATGCAGCAACTATGTGGGCGAGGCGCTGGATATGGCAGTGGTGCTTGGATTTCCGAGAGTTCTTCTTGTGGGGCACATCGGAAAGTTTGCCAAGCTTGCGGCAGGTGTCATGAATACCCACTCGAGGATAGCGGACGCGCGTGCGGAGGTGTTTCTTGCGGCGCTTTCCCATCTTGCGGCCGGGGCTTTAAAGGAAGACCCGGGGCGCGCCGAAAAGCTGATCGGGCTGGTGCCTGAGATTGAGGAGAGCGTCACGACAGATGAGATGCTTGCCGTTCTGACGAGGGCCGGCATCCAGAAAGCCGTGATGTCCCGGATCATGGAGCGTATCTCCTGGCATATCAATCAGAGGACGAGAGGAGAAGTCCAGGTGGAACTTCTGACCTTTTCCAAAGAATGGGGAATTCTTGGGAAGACGGAGGGTGCCATGGATCTTCTCGAACAGATCAAAGAGGAACGGAAAGGACAAAAAGAATGAGTGGAATCTTATATGGAACAGGGACAGGACCGGGAGAGGCAGAGCTTCTGACGCTGAAGGCGGTCCGATTGATCCGGTCCTGTGATATGATCGCGGTTCCGGTGTCTGACAGTACACTGAAGGAGCCGTGTATCTGGGAGGAAGGGATGCCGTATCTCGATCGATGTGCGGCATATCAGATTGTGCTGCCGGAAGTGCCGGAGATTCGTAAAAAGCCGGTGCTCTGCCTTCCGATGCCGATGATGAAAGAAAAAGAAGAACTGAAACGCATCCACGATGCGGGAGCAAAGAAGGTGGAGGAATATCTGGACGAAGGAATGAACATTGCGTTTCTGACCCTTGGAGATCCGTCCATTTATTCGACCTACCTGTATATTCATAAACGGGTGCAAAAAGACGGGTACCAGGCGGTGATCATACCGGGAATTCCGTCGTTTTGCGCGGCGGCAGCGGCCCTGAACCTGGGGCTTGCGGAAAATAAAGAGGAGATTCATATCCTGCCGGCCTCCTATGGAATTGAAGAGGGGCTGAAGCTTTCCGGAACGAAAATTCTGATGAAAACAGGGAAAAAGATGCCTTATGTCAAAGAGACGGTCAAGGCGTCAAACGACCGGTTCTGGATGGTGGAAAACTGCGGGATGGAAAATGAAAAGATTTATGAAAATCCGGACGATGTGCCGGAGAAATCCAGCTATTATTCGCTGATTGTGATAAAGGAGGGATCCTGATGGTACATTTTGTCGGAGCAGGGCCGGGAGCATGCGACCTGATTACCGTGCGTGGCGAACGCCTGCTGAAAGAGGCGGACGTGATTATCTATGCCGGATCACTGGTCAATCCGGAACTGTTACAGGTCAGAAAGGAAACTTGTGAGGTATATGACAGTGCCTATATGACATTGGAAGAGGTGCTGGAAGTGCTTGAAGCAGCAGAAAAGGACAAAAAGATGACGGTACGGCTTCACACCGGAGATCCAAGTCTCTACGGAGCTATCAAAGAGCAGATGGATGAGCTGGACAGACGGGGAATTGCCTATGAAATCTGTCCGGGAGTCAGCTCCTTTTCCGGAGCGGCGGCAGCTCTTAAACTGGAGTACACCCTCCCTGAGATTTCCCAGTCCGTCATTATCACACGGATGGAAGGCCGGACCAAGGTGCCGGAGAAAGAATCGATCCGCAGCTTTGCGGCACATCAGGCGACTATGGTGCTTTTCCTAAGCGCCGGACTTCTGGAACCGCTTTCCAGGGAACTGATGGCGGGCGGCTATCCGGGCGATACACCTGCGGCCATCGTCTATAAGGCAAGCTGGCCGGAAGAAGCGGTCTACCGGTGTACTGTGGAAACGCTGGCTGAAACCGCCAAAGCGAACCATGTGACGAAGACTGCGCTGATTGTAGTGGGAGAAGTACTGGAAGGCGGAAAGAAAACCGGATATGAGCGGTCGAAACTGTATGATCCGGAATTTACCACCATGTTCCGGGATGGAACGAAGAAAGACGGGGAGACGGAAGAATGAAAAAGAAAGTATATGTCATAGGAATCGGGCCGGGCGCTTATGAGGAAATGACGATCCGGGCTGTGCGGGCGATGGAATCCTGTGAGGTGATCATCGGATACACCGTCTATGTGGATCTGGTAAAAGAGCAGTTTCCGGGGAAGACATTTCTGACTACGCCGATGACAAAGGAAGTGGAGCGCTGTGAGATGGCACTCCGGGAAGCCCGGGAGGGGCGGACAACAGCCATGATCTGCAGCGGGGACGCCGGAGTGTACGGTATGGCAGGCCTGATGCATGAGATCCGGAAAGAACGCGGATATTCGGAAGTGGAGATCGAGGTGGTTCCGGGAATTACCGCCGCCACTGCGGGAGCGGCCGTTCTGGGAGCTCCGCTCATCCATGATTTTGCGGTCATTTCCCTGAGCGATCTTCTGACGCCGTGGGAGAAGATTGAAGAGCGTCTGCGGTCTGCGGCAAAAGGGGATTTTGCCATCTGCCTTTACAATCCGTCCAGCCGGAAACGAAAAGATTATCTCCGGAGGGCCTGCGAGATTCTTCTGGAATATCAGAGCCCGGATACGGTCTGCGGCTATGTGCGCCAGATCGCAAGAGACGGGGAGGAAAAGCATGTGACAACCCTTGGAAGACTGAAAGAAACCGGGACAGACATGTTTACCACGGTGTTCATCGGCAATTCCCAGACAAGAGTGATCGGGGAGGCGATGGTGACGCCGAGAGGATATCGATATGAAAAAGAAGATTAATCTGATTGGAATCGGAACAGACGGAAACAAAAGCCTGACACAGGAAGCCAGGGAGCAGATCCGGAAAAGCACTGTACTGATCGGTGCCGAAAGGATGCTGCAAAGCGTAGAATCAATCCGGAAGAAAGAGGCAGGATGCTATACATCTTACCGTCCGGAGGAGATCATGACGACTCTGGAGCAGGAAAAAGGAGAAGAAATCTCCGTTTTATATTCCGGCGATCCTGGATTTTACAGCGGCGCAAAACAGCTTATAAAGCGATTGGAAGGAAGTGGATGGGAGATCCGGGTGCTGCCGGGTATCTCATCAGTGATCTGCATGGCAGCACGCTGTCAGGTGCCGTGGGAGAAGGCGGCATTGGTCAGCCTTCACGGAACCGGACAGAATGCGGTTTATGAGATCTGTACCCACGAACACACCTTCCTGCTTCTTGGCGGCAAAGAGACAGCAGAGCAGTTTCTGGAAAAGATGTCCTGGTACGGGCTGGATCATCTGGAAGCCGCAGCAGGACGGGATCTTTCGTATGAAGAAGAAGTTTTCTTTCGCGGAACGATCCGGGAACTGACGTCGGAGCTGCTTTCCGGGCTTTCCGTACTCTGGGTACACAACCCGGACTACGACACGTTTGTTGGACGGCATCTGGAAGATGAAGAGCTGATCCGGGGAAAAGTGCCGATGACCAAGTCGGCAGTCCGGGCCATGGCGGTTGCCGCACTGAAGCTTCAGAAAGATGCGGTTCTCTATGACATCGGGGCAGGAACCGGAAGCGTGTCGGTAGAGGCTGCGCTTCAGGACGGCTCCATCCGGGTCTATGCTGTGGAGAGAAATCCGGAAGGAATTGCTCTTATTCAGGAAAATAAGCGGAAATGGCGGACCGATCAGGTGGAGATTGTAGAGGGAAACGCACCGGAGGCGCTTTCGGATCTTCCTGCGCCGACCCATGTGTTTATCGGTGGAAGCGGAAGCAGGCTGAAAGAGATTGTGGAAACCTGTCTGTCGAAAAATTCATCGGTCCGGATTGTGCTGACTGCGGTCAGCATGGAAACGATCCGGGAGATGACGGAACTTTTGCAGGACAGCCGGTGGGAGACAGCCGAGGTGATGCAGATTCAGGCATCAGGCAGCCGGAAGATGGGAGCCTACCATCTGATGACAGCCCAGAATCCGGTGTGGATGGCTGTGTTTCAGGGAAGAAAGGAAGCGGACCATGAGTGATACAAAGAAGACAGGACGGCTTCTGATTGCCGGAACCGGAAGCGGATGCGGGAAGACGAGCATTGTCTGCGGGCTGCTGCGGGCATATCAGAAGCGGGGCCTTGCCCTGGCGGCATGCAAGTGCGGCCCGGACTATATTGACCCGCTTTTCCATGAGAAGGTTCTCGGCATTCCTTCTGAAAATCTGGATCTTTTCTTCCATGAGCCCGGGATGCAAAAGCAGCTTCTGGCACGGCACAGCAGGGGTGCGGATCTGGTAGTGGCGGAAGGAGTCATGGGATATTATGACGGAATGAGTCTGGAAAGCCCGAAGGGGAGTACGAGCGAGATTGCGGCAGTTCTTCAGATGCCGGTAGCTCTGGTCGTTCCCTGCCGGGGAATGGGACACTCGGTGCTGGCACTTCTGAAAGGCTATCTGGAATACGAAACGGCGGGGCAGATCCGGGCGGTCATTTTGAACGGGATCACCGGACGTACCTATGAAAAGCTTGCGCCGGTACTGGAGCAGTGGCTGCGGGAAAACGGCCATGCGGTCAGGCTGGCAGGATATCTCCCGAAGATGGCGGATGCGGAATTAAAAAGCAGACATCTGGGGCTGATTCTTCCGGAGGAAGTGGAGGCACTGCAGGAAAAACTGGACCTGCTTGCGGAACAGGCAGAGGAGACGCTGGATCTGGAGCTGCTGTTACAGATTGCAGAAGAAGCGCCGGATCTGGAAACGGGAGAACAAGAAGCAGGGGAAGAAGAAGGGACGGAAAAGTCGAAACTCCGGATTGCCGCGGCAAAGGATGAGGCGTTCTGCTTTTACTATAAAGATAATCTGGAACTGCTGCGGCAACTGGGCTGCGAGATTGTACCGTTTTCTCCGCTTCATGATGCGGTTCTGCCGGATGGCATCGACGGCCTGATTCTGGCAGGGGGATACCCGGAACTCTACGCAAAGGAGCTGTCTGAAAATGTGTCCATGCGGGAATCGGTGCTTCAGAGCCTGAAAGGAGGACTTCCATGCCTTGCAGAATGCGGCGGGTTTCTCTATCTGAAAGAGGAGCTGGAAGGCGAAGACGGAATGATTTACCCGATGACCGGATTTTTAAAAGGAAGAGGGTACCGGACGCATACATTAGGACGATTTGGATATCTGACTCTGGAGCCAAAAGAGGAGCTTTTGTTTTTGAAACGGGGTGAGACGATCCGTGGCCATGAGTTTCATTACTGGGACTGTACCGAAAACGGAGACCGCTGTCTGGCTGTGAAGCCGGATGGGCAGCGGTCATGGGAGTGTATGGAAGAAAAGCAGCAGGTCTTTGCGGGATTTGCACATATCAGCTATGACTCCAATCCGGCATTTGCCAAACGCTTTGTCGGATGCTGTCTGGAAAGGAGAGAGAAAGGAAATGCCGGAGACAATATGGGAAAATGAGATCAAACAGATCAGACTGCCGGATGAGGAGGTAAGAAAAGCGTCTCTTACCCGGTGGAACCATCTTGCAAAGCCTCTTCATGGAATGGGGGCGCTGGAGACGATGATTGCAAGGATCGCGGGAATTCAGGGGAGGCTTCATCCATCTTTACAGAAAAAGGGGATTGTGGTGCTCTGTGCGGACAATGGGATTGTAAAGGAAGGCGTCTCCCAGACCGGAGCTGAGGTGACCGCTGTGGTAGCGGGAAATTTTCTGACAGGGCAGACCAGTGTCTGTAAAATGGCAAAGGTGGCAGGTGCAGACATTCTGCCTTACGATATTGGAATTCTGACGGACGTGGAGGGACTTACGAAAGCAGAATACAAGATATCCTGCGGGACGAAGGATTTTCTGGAAGAGCCGGCCATGACAAGGGAGGAGGTCGTCCGTGCCATTCTGACCGGAATGAAGATCGTAAAAGAGCGGAAAGCGCAGGGGTATGAGATCCTTGCTACCGGGGAGATGGGAATCGGCAATACGACGACCAGCAGCGCCGTGGCCTGTGCCCTTACCGGGGAGGCGGCTGAGGTAATGACAGGACGGGGAGCCGGGCTTTCCGATGAAGGCCTGATCCGGAAAAAGGAAGTTATCACAGAAGGACTGGCAAAGAGAAATCCGGACCCGTCGGATCCGGTGGACATTCTGGCAAAGGTTGGAGGGCTGGATATTGCGGGACTGACCGGAGTTTTCTTAGGATGTGCCAGATACCAGGTTCCGGCGGTGCTGGATGGATTTATCTCCTCGGTGGCTGCCCTTGCTGCGGTGCGGATAGAACCGAAGGTAAAAGAATATCTGTTTGCTTCCCACAGGTCGAAAGAACCGGCCCACAACCGGATTCTGGAGGAGCTTGGAATGGAAGCCGTACTGGATCTTGGCATGGCTCTTGGAGAAGGAACCGGAGCCTGCGCCCTCTTCCCGCTTCTGGATATGGCCATGATGGTTTACGAGGAGATGAGTTCCTTCGATGACATTCAGGTAGAACAGTATAAGGAGTACACATCATGAAATGGATTCGATCCTTTATCATTGCCTTTTCCATGTATTCCAAAATCCCCATGCCAAAAGTCCAGTGGACGAAACCGTCCATGCAGTATGCCTTCTGCTTCTTCCCTCTGGTAGGAGCCGTGGCCGGAGCACTGACGTGGGGAACCGGACTTGTGCTGTTTGGCCTTCGGGATGCGGGGAAACTTCCGGCCTTGTTTCCGGCTGTGTTTCTGACGATCCTTCCGCTTCTGGTGACGGGCGGAATTCATATGGACGGTTTTATGGATACTTCGGATGCAAGGCATTCCTACGGGGAACGGGAGAAAAAGCTTGCGATTCTCAAAGACCCGCACACCGGAGCTTTTGCGGTGATGAGTGCGGCCATATATCTACTCTGGAGTCTGGCCCTCTGGTCGGCGGCAGATGAGAAAGTCCTTCCGGGGATGGCCTGCGCCATGGTTCTGTCCAGAACATTGAGCGGTCTTTCCGTGACGGTAGGAAAGGGAGCAAAATCAGACGGACTTGCGGCTGCGTTCCGGGAATCTGCCAGACAAAAGGCAGTATGGATTTCCACGGGAATCTATCTTGCAGCAGGTGTGATTTTTTTGGTGGCAGTATCCGGCGTCATCCCGGCAGTGCTTCTGCTTTTTACGGCGGGAGCAGTATTTGCCCGGTATCTCAGGATGGCAGTGCGGGAGTTCGGCGGCATTACAGGGGATCTGGCAGGCTGGTTTCTCCAGGTCTTTGAACTTACTGTACTGACGGTGCTGACAGCCTGGTCCTGGATGATCCGGTTTTGATGGAGAAAAACGGTCCGTAAAGAGACGAAACAGAAACGGAGAAGAACGATGGAACTGACCTTGATCCGGCATTTTGCAACGGCCGGAAATCTGGAAAAACGATATATCGGAACGACAGACGAACCGATTCTTCCGGTGGCGGAAATAAAGAAGATGCCGCGTGCGGAAATTGTCCTGACCAGTCCCATGATACGGTGCCGTCAGACGGCAAAGTTACTTTATCCGGAGGTGGAACAGACCGTATGGGACGGATTCCGGGAATGTGATTTCGGCGCTTTTGAAGGGAAGAATTATCTGGAACTGACGGGAGATCCTTCCTATCAGGCGTGGATCGATTCCGGAGGAGAACTACCGTTTCCGGGAGGCGAGTCAAAGGCATCTTTCTGCGAACGGACGCGGGCGACCTTTGAACGGGCCGTGGACAGGCTGATGGAACAGAAGATCGAACGGGCGGCCATCGTCGCCCACGGAGGCACGCTGATGGCAGTGCTTTCGGCATACGCGGTTCCAAAACAGGGATACTATGAGTGGAGCTGTGGAAACGGATGTGGATATCAGGTCCGTATTTTTGAGGACCGGTGGAAAACCGGGGAGAAACAATGTAAGGTGGAAAGAAAACTATGATTATTTTGGCAGCATGCGCGGCAGGATTTATACTGGACCTGTTCTTTGGAGATCCGGCCTGGATCTATCATCCGATACGGATCATCGGACATCTGATCAGCGGACTGGAAAAGAAGCTGTATAAAGAGGGAACTTCTCCAGAGAGTCTCAGAAGAAGGGGAACGCTTCTCTGGATCGGAACAGCGGGAATTGCAACACTCGTTCCATGCCTCCTTTTGTGGGCGGCCTTTCAGATTCATCCGGTGCTTTATTTCCTGCTCCAGAGTTTCTGGTGCTGGCAGCTGCTTGCCACAAAGTCTCTGAAGACAGAAAGCATGAAAGTAAAACAGGCATTGGATACAGGGACGATTGAGGACGGACGAAAGGCCGTGTCCATGATTGTGGGGAGAGATACGAAAAGCCTGACAGAGGAAGGCGTGGTGAAGGCTGCGGTGGAGACGGTGGCGGAGAACACGTCCGACGGAATTATTGCCCCGCTGTTTTATATGATGATCGGAGGAGCAGGGCTTGGCTTTTTTTATAAAGCGGTCAACACGATGGACTCCATGGTGGGCTACAAAAACGACCGGTATCTGGATTTTGGCCGGACGGCAGCCAGAATGGATGATCTGTTTAACCTGATTCCGGCAAGGCTTTCGGCGCTTCTGATGATCGGAGCGGCCGGAATTCTGGGACTATTTGACAGCGGACATTACAGCATGGCAAATGCATGGAAGATCTACAGAAGAGACCGTCACAACCACAAAAGCCCGAATGCGGCTCAGCCCGAATCGGTCTGTGCGGGAGCTCTTTCGGTCCGCCTGGCAGGAAATGCGTGGTATTTTGGAAAATTGTACGAGAAACCTTATATCGGGGATGACATCCGCCCGATTGAACGGGAGGATATCAGACGGGCAAACCGGCTGCTTTATGGAACGGCCGTACTGGGGCTGCTGGTTTTCGGGCTGGCAAGGCTGATTGTGATTATATAAAAGAAAAGCGAGGTGAAGAACATGCAGGAGCATGGAGGCGATATTTATACAAACGAAGGACTGGTTGATTTTTCTGCAAATATCAATCCTCTGGGACCGGGGGAGAAGGTCATGGAGGCACTGAAAAAGAGCCTGGAGAACGTGACTGCCTACCCGGATCCGAAATGCAGGGCGCTTCGGGAGGCGGCGGCCAAAAAAGAGGCGACCGTTTCGGAGCACATTATCTGCGGGAATGGGGCGGCCGATCTGATCTATACGATGGTACTTGCAGAAAAACCAAAGCGGGCCCTTTTGTGTACGCCGTCCTTTTCCGAATATGAAAAGGCACTTCGCACGGTGGACTGCCGGATCCGGTTTCACGAAAGAAAAGAGGAAGAAGGATTTGCCCTGACAAGACGGTACCTGGACGAACTGACAGAGGATCTGGATATGGTATTTTTATGTTCGCCGGACAATCCGACCGGCCGGTGCGTGGAAGAATCCCTGCTTCTGGAGATTGTGGAAACGTGTGAAAAGAAGCAGATCCGGCTTGTACTGGACGAGTGCTTTCTTGATTTTACCGAGGACGGACCGTGGATTCACCATGAGCTTTTGATCCGGGAAAACCGGATGCTGTTCCTGCTTCGGGCATTTACCAAGATGTTTTCCATACCGGGTGTACGAAGCGGATACGGAGTCTGCTCGGATACAGAACTGCTGGAACGGATGCAGAAGTCCAGACAGCCGTGGGCTGTATCTGTCCTGGCGCAGGCGGCCGGAAGGGCGGCGCTTGCGGACGATCTGCTTCCGGCGGTCACAAGACAGCTGATTGCAGAGGAGCGGCGCCATATCATGGGAGAATTTACCCGGATGGGAATCCGGTACTACCCGGCAAGTGCCAATTACATTTTGTTTTACAGCGAAATAGATTTTTACGAAGAGATGAAACAAGAAGGATTTCTGATCCGGGACTGCCGGAATTACCGGGGACTTGGAAAAGGTTACTACCGGATCGCAGTGAAAGGGCGGGAGGACAATGACAAGCTTCTCCGTGCTTTCGGGCGGATTATCGAACGAAGAAAGGAAGAAACATCATGGCAAAGCCAATCATGATTCAGGGAACCATGTCCAATGCCGGAAAAAGTATCCTGGCAGGAGGACTTTGCAGAGTGTTCCGCCAGGACGGATACCGGACGGCGCCCTTTAAATCTCAGAATATGGCCTTGAATTCCTTTATCACGGAAGACGGCCTGGAGATGGGAAGAGCACAGGTGATGCAGGCCGAGGCGGCGGGGATTGCTCCGCGGGTGGAGATGAATCCGGTGCTTCTGAAACCGACAAGTGATACCGGATCGCAGGTCATTGTAAATGGAAAAGTCCGGGGCGTCATGCCGGCGAAAGAATACTATGCATACAAAAAACAGCTGATCCCGGAGATTCTGCATGCCTACGAGATTCTTGCCGGTGAGCATGACATTATCGTGATCGAAGGGGCGGGAAGTCCGGCCGAGATCAACTTAAAACAGGACGATATTGTGAATATGGGACTGGCAAAGATGCTGAAGGCTCCGGTACTTCTTGTAGGAGACATCGACCGGGGCGGCGTGTTTGCCCAGCTTGCCGGAACCCTTCTTCTTCTGGAAGAGGAAGAACGGAAGATGGTAAAAGGTCTTGTGATCAACAAGTTCCGCGGGGATGTGGATATTTTAAAACCGGGGCTTCGGATGCTGGAAGAACGTACCGGGTGTCCGGTCCGGGGAGTGATCCCGTATATGTATCTGGATATCGACGATGAGGACAGCCTGAGCGAACGCCTTCAGAGCCGGATGCAGAAAGGGAAAATCGACATTGCGGCAGTCCGGTTCCCGAAGATTTCCAATTTTACGGATCTGAATGTGCTGTCGTGCTATGAGGGTGTATCGGTCCGGTATGTAGACCGGCCGGGACAGTTTAAAGATCCGGATCTGGTGATTCTTCCGGGAACCAAAAATACGATGGCGGATCTGAAATGGCTGAAGGAAAGCGGGCTTGCCGGGAAAATCCAGCAGGCAGCTTCGCGGGATGTTCCGGTCATCGGAATCTGCGGAGGCTATCAGATGCTTGGGAAAAAACTTTCAGATCCGCAGGGAATGGAAGCCGGGGACGGGGTTCCGATTTCGATGGAAGGACTGGACCTACTTCCGGTGGAAACCATCTTTACCGGACAGAAAAAAAGAACGAGAGCCGAAGGATTCGTGGCTGCTTCGGATGATTTCTGGGGCGGACTTGGCGGATGCCGGCTGGAAGGATATGAGATCCACATGGGAGAAACCATTTCTGCCGGAGGTGCTTCGTTTACCGGAATCCGCACGATGCAGGAAGAAGGTGCACGTATGGAGGGCTGTGTTCAGGGCAGCGTCTGCGGAACCTATCTGCATGGTTTTTTTGATTCGGCGGAGATTTCCGGAAAACTGGTGGAACTTCTGATGAGACGGAAAGGGCTTCAGGTGGAGGATTTGAAAGTGCTGGATTTCAAAGCATACAAAGAGGAACAGTATGACCAGCTTGCAAAGATGATCCGGGAACATTTGGATATGGATGCGGTATACCGGATTCTGGAAGAAGGAGTATAAAGGATATGAAAATGGAACTGGAACAGATTCTGCCGGGAGAGATCGAGCGCAGAAGTTTTGAGATTATTACAGAAGAACTCGGTGGAAGAATCTTCCCTGAGGGGCAGGAGGATATCATCAAACGGGTGATCCACACGACGGCGGATTTTGAATACGCGGATACGATGACATTTTCGCCGGATGCGGTGTCTTCTGCCCTTGGGGCATTGACAGACCGGGGGAATACGGTCATCGTGACTGACACCAATATGACCCGTTCCGGAATTCACAAAGCGTCTTTGGAGAAACTGGGAATAGAAGCCGTCTGCTATATGGCAGATCCGGACGTAGCCGAAGAAGCAAAAAGAGAAGGGACAACCAGAGCGGCTGCCAGTATGAAAAAGGCGGCAGACATGGCGCAGAAGACCGGAAAGCAGATCATCTTTTCGGTAGGAAACGCGCCGACGGCGCTGATCGCCATCGAAGAACTGATCCGGGAAGGGTGTGTGCATCCGGCTCTTGTGATCGGAGTTCCGGTAGGATTTGTCAACGTGGTGCAGGCAAAAGAACGGATCATGACCGTGGACGTGCCGTATATTGTGGCAAAAGGGAGAAAAGGAGGCAGCACGGTTGCGGCGGCCATCCTCAATGCCTTATTATATAAGATTGATAAAGAGCGATAGAAGAAGGAAAAAAGCATGAGAACACACTTGAAAATAGGGAGCAGGGAGAGCGCCCTGGCGGTCAGGCAGGCCGAGATCGTAAAGGAGGCTCTGGAAAAGGCAAGCCCGGGGCTTACGATCGAGATTGTGACGATGAAAACGACCGGCGACAAGATCCTCCATAAAAGTCTGGAAAAGATCGGGGGGAAGGGCCTGTTTGTCAAAGAACTGGACCGGGCGCTTTTAAACGGTGACATCGATCTTTCGGTCCACAGTCTGAAGGATATGCCGATGGAGATTCCAAAAGAGCTTCCGGTCATTGCGTATACAAACAGGGAGGATCCAAGGGATGCCCTGATTTTAAAGCCGGGAATTCAGGACCTGAAAGAGGGAGGAATCATCGGTTCTTCCAGCAGAAGACGGTCTCTGCAGGCAGGGAAGCTGTATCCAAAGTGCAGCTTTAAAAATATCCGTGGGAATGTCCAGACAAGGCTGTTTAAACTGGAGCATGAGGAGTATGAGGCGACGATTCTGGCTCTTGCAGGACTGAAACGGCTGGGAATGGAGGGCCTTGTCTCCCGTATCTTTTCCGTGGATGAAATGATTCCCTCCGCAGGACAGGGGATTCTGGCAGTGCAGGGGAGAAAAGGAGAAAAGATACCGGGAATTGAGGCAGTGGACTGTTCCGACAGCCGGTTTGCGGCAAAGGCGGAGCGCGGATTTGTCCGGTATCTGAACGGAGGATGCACGTCTCCGGTTGCGGCCTATGCCGAGACTTCAGGAAATGAAATCCGGATCCGGGGGCTTTACTATCACGAAGAAACCGGGCAGTTCGAGGCGGGCATGATCTCCGGAGAAAAGCACAAGGGCGAAATACTGGCGGAAAGACTTGCCAGAAGTCTGAAAGGGAGATTTTAGAAGATGGAAGAGAAAAAATGCGGAAAAGTCTGGATAGCCGGGGCAGGTCCCGGGGATGCGGGGCTTCTGACGGTGAAAACGGCATCTTTGATCGAGCAGGCTGATGTGGTCGTTTATGATGCCCTCATCAGTGCGGAAATCCTGAGCCTGATTCCGGAGAAGACGGAGAAAATCAATGTGGGAAAACGATCGGACCACCATCTGGTTCCGCAAAAGGAGATCAATCAGATTCTGGTAACCCTTGCAAAAGAAGGAAAGCAGGTACTTCGCTTAAAGGGCGGAGATCCGTTTGTGTTCGGCAGGGGCGGAGAAGAGGTAGAGCTTCTGGCACAAGAAGGTGTCTCCTTTGAGATTGTGCCGGGCATCACTTCCAGTGTGTCGGTTCCTGCCTATGCGGGAATTCCGGTTACCCACCGGGACTACACGTCGTCCTTCCATGTGATTACAGGTCATGCAAGAAAAGGCGGAGAATCCAGAATTGATTACGAGGCGCTGGCGCGTCTGGATGCCACCCTCGTCTTTCTGATGGGAGTCACGGCGCTTCCGGAGATCTGCGAAAAGCTTAGAATGGCGGGCATGCCGGATGATACTCCGGCGGCTGTGATCCAGGAAGGAACGCTGGCCTGCCAGAAAAAGGTCGTTTCGGATCTTCGGAATCTTCCAAAGAGCGTGCAGGAAGAGAAGATTCAGGCGCCGGCTGTGATTGTAGTGGGCAAAGTATGTGCCCTGTCAGAAAACTTTTCGTGGGCGGAGCAAAGACCTCTTGGAGGAAGACAGATTCTTATCACCCGGCCAAGGAGCCAGGGACAGACATTTGCGAGGACACTTCGCGGACTGGGAGCTCAGGTCATTGAATTTCCATCGATCCAGGTAGAGCCGCTGCAGGGAAAGAGAGAAAAAGAGATGATCCTTGCGGCGCTGGAACAGATCCGAAACCGGAAAACAGGAACCTCCTGGATCGTGTTCACCAGCGCGGCAGGAGTAAGGATCTTTTTTGACTTTCTGGAGGAAGCGCATCTGGACATTCGGACACTCTGGGGCAGCAGATTTGCCGTGATCGGAAGCGGCACAGGAAGAGAACTCAGGAAGCGGGGAATCCGTCCGGATATGATGCCTGACGTCTACGAGGCAGGAAAACTTGGGGAGGCACTTGCCGGACAAACAAAACCGGGAGATCTTGTAACAGCGTTTCGTGCAAGGGAAGCTTCGGAAGAGCTGTTCCCGCCGGTATTGAAAACAGGAGCAGAGTGTGTGGATATTCCGGTCTATGAAACAAGGATCGGGGCAGACGATGCATGGACCGATAAGATTTCGGCTCAGTTTCAGGAAGGAAAGATCGATCTGGTGACATTTACAAGCGCTTCCACGGTCCGGGGATTTGAAAGCACAATGCAGGGAAAAGTAGACCCTGGTAAAATCCTGGCCCTTTGTATCGGGAGAAAAACCGAAGAAGAGGCAAAGCGATGGGGGATGCACACGGCTGTGGCAGAAGAGGCAACCGTGGAGAGCATGACAGAAAAAATACTGGAGATACTTTAAGGATTCCGGGAAAAGAAGGATAGATTTACAGTAAGTGAAAGAGACACTTCTGCAGAATTCGGGCTTTTTAAGCCTGGATTCTGCGGGAGTGTCTCTTTTTTGCAGCTCTTTACATCTGCAAAAGCTCTGCAAGGCAGATGTTCAAACCTTTCAAAACCTTTGATTCGATCAAATCGATAAAGGCGTATTGTACAGAGTCTCCCTGATCGCCGAAGTAATAGACCTGCACGGTTTCCTGCATTGGATTTACGATCCAGTATTCGCGTACTCCGGCAGTACGGTATTTGAACAGTTTGGTCAGATAGTCCATCTTCTGGCTGCCGGGTGATGCTACTTCTATGATCCAGTCCGGTGCACCTGCGCATCCGCGGTCTGTTAGTTTGCCGGCATCACAAATGACGCTGATATCCGGTTCCACATAAGTTTTGTCATCTTCGTTTAAAAGCACGGCAAACGGAGCGATAAATGATCTGCAGTCTCCGCCGTTTGCCTTGATGTGGCTGTGAATCGCGGCAAAGAGTTCACCTACGATCTCCTGATGTATCCGGCTGGGCGGAGCCATCATATACAGGGTGCCATCGATCAGTTCGGCGCGTTCTCCTTCCGGGAGGGAATAGATATCATTGATTGTATAATTGTGCTCTTCTGGTAATGGCATAAGATCATCCTTTCTATGTTAAAAATCGGAAAAAATATGCTGATATTACTATTATACCCGGACGGGAACGAGAAGTAAACGGAGACCGGGAAATTTCCCGGGAGTCGTATATGATATGGAGATACGGTATTTACATAGTAAAATAGAAATGTATTTACTATATAAAAATGTAAATTGTTAATATAAAAACGATATAAAATTGTTGAAAATGCACAAAAGAAAAATGCAAAAAATAGTTAATATGGAGAAAATATGCGGGGGGGGGTAAAATATTGTTTACTTTTACTAAGTAAAATGATATATTATGTTTACCTAATAAAGCGAAAGGGAGGAAAACAAAATGAAAAGAAAATTGGCGGTAGTTTGTATCATGGCGTTATCCACGACAGCAATTCTTGCTGGATGCGGCGGAAGCGGCGATGGCGGATCGGACAGCGGAAAGACTCAGATCCGTTTTGCTACATGGGACGTAGCGGAGGACGTTGACAAACAGCAGGAACTTGTGGACAAGTTCAACGAGGAGCACGATGATATCGAAGTGACACTGGAAGCGTACGGAAGTGATTTTGATACCAAGATCAGTGCCGGAATGGGATCCGGAGATACACCGGATGTTATGTACATGTGGAATTACCCGGCTTACTACGATGGACTGGAGCCGCTTGACGACTACATCGCAGAAGAGGGAGACGAGTACAAATCCAACTTCTATAACACACTCTGGGATTACAACATGATGGACGGAAGCACTTACGGTATCCCGGTAGGATTCACAACACATTGTCTCTTCTACAACAAAGACATCTTTGATGAAGCAGGTGTGGAATATCCGACAGCAGACTGGACATGGGATGACCTGCAGGCAGCTGCAAAGACAATCTCCGAGAAGACAGACGCAAAAGGATTCTCTTTCCAGATGAAACCGGACCCGTATGACTTTGAAATGTATCTGTGGAGCAATGGCACATCTTACTGTGATGAAAACGGAGAAATGGACGGATACATCAACTCCGAAGAATCACAGGAAGTATTCCAGATGTTCCAGGATATGGAAAAAGATGAATATGCAACTTCAACAGAAGGTGACGGTACAGACGAATTCCGTGCCGGCAGCACAGCAATGTATGTATATGGTTCCTGGGCAATCAATACACTTAATGAAGACGGTGTAAACTACGGCGTGACAACAATTCCGGCATTCGCAGATGCAGGACAGGATTCTGTCAGCATCCTGAGTTCTTCCGGTCTGTCCATGTCCAAAGACAGCGAACACAAAGACGCCGCATGGGAATTCATTAAATACTGGACAAACGAAGAATGCAACAAAGCACGTATCGGTACAGAGCTTCCGGTTCTGAATACGGTCGTAGAATCCGAAGGAATCATGGAACAGGAAGAATATGCTCCATTCTACACCATGCTGGAACAGAGCCAGGGACACACACCTGCAAGCTTCCTGATTGATAGCTGGTCTGAAGTGGCTGAGAATCTTCAGCTTTCTTTTGAACAGATCTTCAATCCAAGCTCTCTTCAGCCTGTAGATAAGGCACTGGAGAGCGCAGTTCAATAGGAAACCAGTGGGAGGAGGACAGCCTCCTCCCATATTTAGGAGAGATCGATATGAAGAAAAAGAAATTTTTAAAAACAGCGACTCCTTATTTCTTTATCCTGCCATGGATCATCGGATTCCTCGTATTTACGTTTGGACCGCTTTTGCTGTCATTGATCATGAGCTTCTTTGACTGGCCGCTGACAGGAGAGAAAGTATTTGTCGGCCTTGGAAATTACATTGAAATGTTTACCCAGGATGACCAGGTGCTCAAATCACTTGGAATCAGTTTACGTTACGCGGCAATCTTCGTTCCGCTCAACCTGATTCTTGCCCTGTTCCTGGCGATGCTGATTACGCAGCCTCTTCGCGGCGTGAAGGTTTACCGTGCGATCTTTTATATCCCGGCGGCAATCTCAAGCGTTGCGATCTCCATTATCTGGAGCTGGATTCTGAACAGTGACTACGGTGTTTTAAACTATCTTTTGTCACTGATCGGAATCGAGGGACCGGACTGGCTGGTTGACCCGGCCTGGGCGATTTTTGCCGTTATTCTGGCAAGTGCGTTTGGTGTCGGAACCATGATGCTGATTTTCTATACGGATATGAAAAATATCTCCACAGAGATTTATGAAGCTGCTTCCATCGACGGAGCAGGACCGGCGAGAAAATTCTTCAGCATCACACTGCCGATCATCACGCCGACATTGTTGTTTAACCTGATTACGTCCATTATCAGTTCTTTCCAGCAGGTAACGCTCGTTATGCTGCTGACAGGAGGCGGACCGCTTCAGTCCACCTACTTCTACGGACTGATGACATACAACAATGCCTTCAAACACCACAAGATGGGATATGCCAGTGCCAATGCATGGGTAATGTTCATCATTATCCTTCTGCTTACCGCTCTGGTATTCAAATCATCTTCCGCGTGGGTATTCTATGAATCTGAAGTCAAAGCAGATAACAAGAAGAAAAAAAGGGGAGGTAAATAAGTATGAAGATGTCAAAAAAATCGAAGGTTGTTCTCTACATCCTTCTGACTATCGTTGCCGTTTACTTCCTGGCACCATTTTTATACATGCTGCTCACAACCTTTAAGACAGAAGGAGAGGCGATCGCGTATCCGCCGAGCCTTTTCCCGAAAGAGTGGCATTTTGAAAACTACAGCGAAGCATGGGCTTCACAGCCGTTCGGAACTTACTTTCTGAATTCTGTAATTGTCACTGTTATGACGACACTTGGAACCGTGCTGTCCAGTTCACTGGTGGCCTACGGATTTGCGAGATTCAAATTTAAAGGGAAAAATATTCTCTTTATGATTCTTCTTGCAACCATGATGATTCCGTGGGATGTTACCATGATCCCGCAGTACATGGAATTCAATCTGTTCGGATGGATCAACACACTGCTTCCGCTGATTGTGCCGACCTGGTTCGGGTCTGCCTACAATATCTTCCTGATGAGGCAGTTCCTCATGGGAATTCCAAAGGACTATGAAGAAGCGGCACGCCTTGACGGCGCGAATTCATTCCAGATTTACTGGAAGATTTTCATGCCGATCCTGAGACCGTGTCTGATCATGGTAGGAGTTCTGAACATGCTCACCGTATGGAACGACTACCTTGGACCATTGATTTTCCTGCAGGACAGAACGAAGTACACACTTGCGCTCGGTCTTGCATCCTTCAAGGGCGTACATACAACGGCCATTATTCCAATGCTGTGCATTACGGTAGTCATGATTATCCCTCCGATTCTCGTGTTTATCTTTGCACAGAAATACATCGTAGAAGGAACAAGCGGTTCCATCAAATAGCATTTTTATAAGAAAAGGGCAGCCTGATAGAAGGCTTCGGCCGACAGCCGGATATTCTATCCGACTGCCCTGACTGGTATTTCATAACGAGTAACTGACAAAAGGAGTATGACATATGACACAGAGAAGAAAAAAGAGATGGGAGAATCAGGAACTGATATCCATGGGGAGAAGAGAGGCAAGAACCGCTTTTTATGATGATTCTCTTACAAAGATCAGCCTGAATGGGGAATGGCGTTTTCTGTATCTGGACGCACCGGAACTTTCACCGGAAGGATTCCAGATGCCGGGTGCGGCAGAAGGCTGGGACACGATCGATGTCCCTTCCGTATGGCAGCTTCGGGGATACGACCATATGCACTATACGGATGTTTTATATTTGTTCCCTGTGAATCCGCCATTTGTTCCGACGGAAAATCCGACAGGAATCTACAAAAAAAGCATCTGTCTGGATGCTGCATGGCTGAAAAATGATACAATTCTGAAATTTCACGGAGTAGACAGTGCGTTTGATGTCTGGGTGAACGGAGAGCATGTCGGATACAGCAAAGTAAGCCGGCTACCTTCCGAGTTTGATATCACTTCCTGCGTGAAAGAAGGAGAAAATGATATCACAGTCAGAGTATACAAGTGGTCAGACGGAACTTATCTGGAAGATCAGGATATGTGGTGGCTTTCCGGAATCTATCGCGACGTGGAACTGATCAACGAGCCGAAACAGGTGATTCTGGACTGCCGTGTGGACGCAGGACTGGATGATGCCATGGAGACAGGAATCTTTACCATGGATATTACCTTAAAACAGCCGTCCGGTAAGGGATCCTGGGTGCTTTCCTACCATGAGGAGGAAGTGCTCAAAGGAACTTACGAAACAGAAGACGGAAAGGCTCATATTGAAGCGCAGATTCCGAACGTGCACAAGTGGACAGCGGAGACGCCGGAACTTTATGATCTTACGGTGACCGCAGGAGAAGATGCCGTTTCAATCCGCCCGGGCTTCCGACGTGTAGAGATCAAGGATAACCAGTTCCTTGTAAATGGACAGGTGATTCTTCTCAATGGAGCGAACCACCACGACTATGATCCGGAAGAAGGACGGACAGTCAGCTATGAAAGAATGAAAGAAGATATTCTTCTGATGAAGCAGTACAACATCAATGCCGTACGCTGTTCCCACTATCCGTCTAACGAATATTTTTATGATCTGTGCGATGAGTACGGACTGTATGTGATCGATGAGGCGGATCTGGAATGCCACGGATTTGAGTGGACAGGAAACTACAAATGGATTTCCGATGATCCGGCCTGGAGAGAAGCATACGTGGACCGGAGTGTCCGCATGGTGAAAAGAGACCGGAACCATCCTTGTATCATCATGTGGTCCATGGGCAACGAATCCAGTTTCGGATGTAATTTCCGCAGTGCGGCAGAAGAAATCAGAAAACTGGACAGCACAAGACTGATCCATTATGAAGGAGATTTTGAGGCGGAAGTGACAGATGTTTACTCCACCATGTATACAAGACTCAAGGGACTCAAAGAAATTGCGGAAACCGAGATGAAAGGGAACAAACCGCATGTAATGTGCGAGTACGGCCATGCAATGGGAAATGGACCGGGAGGACTGAAAGCCTACCAGGATATGTTCCGAAAATACAAAAGGCTGCAGGGCGGCTTTATCTGGGAGTGGTATGACCACGGAATCCGTGTGGAAGAGAATGAAACTTCCTATTATAAATACGGCGGATGCTTTGGAGATTTTCCGACCAACAGCAACTTCTGCATCGATGGCGTATTGATGCCGGACCGGACACCGTCACCTGCCCTTCTGGAGTACAAGCAGGTCATTGCTCCGGTTGAGATTCACAAGGTGCCGGACAGCCGGACACAGATCCTTCTGAAAAACTACTACGACTTCTTATCACTGGATCATGTAGTACTTTGCTGGGCACTGGAGGAGAATGGAAAGGCAGTACAGGAAGGAGAAATCCGTACGTTATCTGCGCTTCCTCATGAATCCGAAAAAGTGGACATTCCGGTCAAACCGTTCGAGATCCGGAAGAATAAAGACTACTACCTTCATATCAAGGTATGCCAGAAATACGATACAAACTATGCACCGGCAGGCCATGAAATCGCGGCAAAACAGTTTGACCTTGAGATCCGTCAGGATGAATTTGTGGCAAGAGCTGCCGGAAAGGAACTTGCGGTGACTGAAGAAAACGGCATTCTTACCGTAGCAAACGACCGGATCACAGCAAAATTCCATACGGTATTCGGAACTCTGGCCGCATTGGAAAAAGACGGAAAGACATACCTGACAAAAGGACCGGTTATGAACCTGTACCGGGCAACGATCGACAATGATATGTACAAGAAAGACGACTGGATGAATAAGTACTTTATCCAGAAGGGAAGCGAACAGACAGAAGACTTCTCATGGGAAAAGAAAGAAAATGCAGTTGTTGTGACGATCGACAAGTATTTCGGATGCCTGAATCAGTCCTGGGGATTTGAGTGCTCTTATGTGTACACCGTATATTCCAGCGGACAGGTGAAGGTGCAGCTGACAGGAAAGACTGTTCAGAATGGAAAAGAAGAGCCGGCATTCCTTCCTCGGATCGGCGTGATCATGGAGGCGGACGGAAGTCTTCAGAACACAGCATGGTACGGCCTTGGACCACAGGAAAATTATCCGGACAGCCATGCGGCAGCATCCATGGGAATTTACGAAAGCACCGTAGACGGAATGCAGACCAGTTATGTGTACCCGCAGGAAAACGGACACAGAGAACAGGTGAAATGGTTTGCGCTGTCTGATGAAACAAAGACACTGCTCTGCCGGACAGAAGGCGGACTTGGAATGAACCTTTCCAACTGTACGGATGAAAGTCTGGAAAAAGCGCGCTATCCGCACGAAATCGAAAGAAGCAGCGATGTGGTGATTCATCTGGACTACCGTCACTCTGGACTTGGAAGCAACAGCTGCGGCGAAGAACAGCTGGAAGAATATAAGGTAAAAAGACAGGATTTTGCCATGACATTTACACTGGAAATTGTCGGACGGGATGAAATCCTGGAAGAAACCGGAAAACAATATCTGGACTAGAAAAGGGGAAAAGAAACAATGATCAGAGACCGATTTTCAGAGAACTTGAGAAATGACATGAGCACGGATGAGTGGCTGATCTGCCAGGACGAGTATGATCCGCAGGAAAATCTGAAAAACGAAAGCCTGTTTGCCCTCTCCAACGGGTATCTGGGCATTCGGGGAAGTTTTGAAGAAGGAACAAAGACCACACTTCCGTATCTGTATGTCAATGGAGTGTTTGATAAATCAGAGACCTTTATGAGAGAGCTGGCAGCACTGCCGAACTGGCTTGGAATCCGCCTTTATGTGGAAAAAGAGCTGATCGGCATCGAAAACTGCGAGATCATGGAATTCTCCAGAGTACTGGACATGAAGCATGCCGTTCTTTCCAAGCAGTATGTGCTCAAAGACAGAAAAGGACGCATCACAAAGATCGAAGGACGCAGATTTGTGAGCCGGAACAATGTACATAGAATGGCGATCGAGCTTTTTGTGACACCGGTGAACTACGAGGGAATCATCGAAGTGGAAAACATCATAGATGGAACGATCATCAACTTCTATGATGCACCTCGGTTTAAAGTAAAACACATGTATCTGACAGCGAATGAAAAGCTGGGTGAGCACGGCGTTTACATGGAGTCCGCAACAAGAGACCGCCATCTTCATGTAGGAACGGGATGTGTGCTGGAAGCATACCGCGGAGAAGAGAAGATCATGAGAAACCGGATGTTCAATGCGTTCGGTGAGCAGGCTGTGGAATTTGGCGACTTTACAGCAGCAGAAGGCGAGACGATCCGCCTTGTAAAATATGTTTCCATGTATACAGAAAGAGAGTGCCCGGCCTATGCGCTTCATACGACCATCAAAGAGGAAGTAGACCGTTTCTG
Organism: Pseudoflavonifractor sp. BSD2780061688st1 E11; assembly: GCF_005844125.1. Lineage (NCBI taxonomy): Bacteria > Bacillati > Bacillota > Clostridia > Eubacteriales > Oscillospiraceae > Pseudoflavonifractor > Pseudoflavonifractor sp. BSD2780061688st1 E11. The sequence continues at coordinate 72,227 of NZ_SPHM01000003.1, read as the reverse complement.
TGAAGACGGATTTGAAACAGAACTGAAAAAACACAGCAAAGTGTACGACAACATGTGGGAAGAAGCAGATGTATGCTTTGAAGGCGATCCGGAACTGAACCGTGCAGTACGGTTTAATATTTTCCACCTGATGAGTACAGGAAATGAGACAGATGACAGAGTCAGCGTCGGAGCAAAACTGCTGACAGGAGAAGAGTACGGCGGACATGCCTTCTGGGATATCGAGCTTTTCATGCTCCCGTTCTTCTCCTACGTATTCCCGCAGATGGCGCAGAATATGGAAAACTACCGCTATCACCTTCTGGACGCGGCAAGAGACAACGCAAAGAAAAATGGCTATAAAGGCGCGCAGTATCCGTGGGAATCCGCAGACGACGGAACTGAGCAGTGCCCGGACTGGACGATCGAGCCGGACGGAACCTGCTACCGCTGCTATGTGGCTGTCTATGAGCACCATGTGACAGCGGATGTGGCTTACGGAATCTATGATTATGTACGGATCACAAAAGATATGGACTTCCTCTATGGAAGAGGAGCGGAAATCCTCACAGAGACCGCAAGATTCTGGGCAAGCCGCTGCGAATATATTGCAGAAAAAGACCGGTACGAGATCAATCAGGTAACCGGACCGGATGAATGGCATGAACCGGTAAACAACAACCTGTATACCAACTATTTCGCAAGATGGAACCTCCGCTATGTAATGGCACTGATCCAGAAGATGAAAGAAGAAAAACCGGAAGCGTACGCTGCACTCGTAGAAAAGACCGGACTCAAAGACGAAGAGCTTACATTCTGGGAAGAAGTACAGAGCAAGATCTATCTTCCGAGAAAAGAAGGCACCAACCTTCTGGAACAGTTTGAAGGATACTTCCAGTTGAAAGACGTTGTCATTGACCAGTACGATGAAAATGACTGGCCGATCCGTCCGGCAATTCTTAATACCTGCAAAAAACAGGAGACACAGATTCTGAAACAGCCGGATGTCGTACTGCTTCTGCATCTGCTTGGTGAAGAGTTTGAACCGGAACTGATGAAGGAAAACTACGATTACTATGAGAAACGTACTCTGCACGGATCTTCCTTAAGCCCGAGTATCTATTCGGTAATGGGACTGAAAGTGGGAGATGATTCCAGGGCATACCGGTATCTGAAACGTGCGGCATTCATCGATCTTCTGAACCTGCAGAAGAATACGAGAGAAGGAATTCATGCGGCAAATGCCGGCGGCGTATGGCAGACAATCGTCTTCGGATTTGCAGGAGTATCCATCGATAAGGACGGCATTTTAAGCGTGAAACCGAACATGCCGAAAGAGTGGAGTTCCCTTTCCTTCCGGCTTCATTATGACAATGCATGGCTGGAAATCCATACGGATGGAGAAAACAATGCAGCAGTGAAGAGGCTGGAAGGAAATCCGGTACAGGTGAAAATCAACGGAACTACAGAAGAAGTATAGTGGAGGAAATATTAATGAAATATCAGGCGGTAATTTTCGACCTGGATGGTGTGATCTGTTCTACAGATACATACCATTACCAGGCATGGAAAGCAATTGCGGATGAACTGAAAATCCCATTTAACGAGACGATCAACCACAGACTGCGCGGCGTCAGCCGGATGGAAAGCTTCGAGATCATTCTGGAAAAATACGACAAAGAAATGAGCCGGGAAGAAAAGGTATCCTGGACAGAAAAGAAAAACGAGATCTACAAAGAGCTCTTAAAGAACATGAGTCCGGCGGATCTTTCCGAAGAAGTAAAATCCACACTGGATGCGCTCCGCGAAAAAGGGCTGCTGCTTGCGATCGGTTCTTCCAGCAAAAATGCAGGATTCATCCTGGGACAGCTGGGACTTGGCGAATATTTTGATGCCGTTTCTGACGGAAACAACATCACAAAATCCAAGCCGGATCCGGAAGTGTTTGTAAAAGCAGCACAGTTTATCGGAAAAGAGCCGGAAGTCTGCCTTGTTGTAGAAGATGCGAAGGCGGGAGTGGAAGCAGCCAAAGCCGGCGGAATGGATTGTGCGGCGATCGGAGATGCGGTAAAATGTGGAATGGCAGAGCACAATCTGAGCACATTTGCGGATCTGCTTCAGGTGGTGCAGGAATCCTAAAAGACAGAAAGAGTGAAAGAAAATGAATGAGGAATTTTTAAACAGGCTTCTAAAAAGCATTTCTGTATCCGGGTATGAAGAACCGGTGCAGGAGGCAGTCAAAATGGAAATGAAGGAGTACACGGATGAAATCCGGGAGGATGAGATGCACAATCTTGTCTGTGTGATAAATCCGGAACATCCTGTACGGATCATGCTGTCCGCCCATGCGGATGAGATCGGTCTGATGATCTCCAATATCACGGAAGAGGGGACACTTCAGGTGATTGACAGAGGCGGAATCGTGACTCATACATATCCGGGACAGCAGGTGATTGTACATTCCCAAAAGAGCGATGTTTACGGTGTGGTAGAGGCGTACCGGGATCTTTTGAAAAAAAGCGATCTGAGCACAAAAGACTTCGTGATTGATATCGGCGCTAAAGACCGGGAAGATGCATTGAAGTATGTAGACCTGGGAGATCCGATCGTTCTGGATACCCATATCCGGAAACTGGCAAACGGAAGAATATCAGCAAGGGCTCTGGATGACAGAATCGGTGTCTACATTATTATGGAAGCATTGAAGCGTGCCAGGGAAAGAGGCTGCAAGGCCGGTGTTTATGCGGCTTCCACGACAGGGGAAGAGACGACAAAGACCGGAGCTTACTGGTGCAGCACAAGAATCCGTCCGACACTTGCTATTGTCGTAGATGTGACTTACACAAGCGACTGTATCGGCATGAATCCGGCTGAGATGGGAACTGTGGAACTTGGAAAGGGACCGGTTCTCTGCAACAGCCCGATTGTTGTAAAAGAATGGAACCAAAAGCTGGAAGACTGTGCCAAAGAAGCAGGAATTCCTGTTCAGAGAGAAGCGGCGAGCAGACTCAGTTATACAGATGCGGACAAGATTCATTTTTCAAATGAAGGGGTTCCGGTTGTTCTTGTATCCATCCCGCTTCGGTATATGCATATGCCGTGCGAAGTGGCGGATGAGAACGATGTGGAGAACTGCATTGAGCTGATTGCCCGGTTTTTAACCGCATATCAGGCGGAATAAAAAATACAAATGCGAGAGGACATGCGAAAACACGGCGGTTGCGGCCGAAAAACAGATGTGTTAGAATAGACTAGAGTTTATACAGGGGGATTGGAGTATCATGGCTACGATCAAAGAAATTGCTGAAATTGCAGGGGTTTCAGTCACAACCGTCTCGCGTGTCCTGAATTTTGATGATACCTTGAATGTGCAGGACGAAACAAAGCGGAGAGTGTTTGAAGCAGCGGACAGGCTGGAATATCAGATCAAGGATAAAAAGAGGAAAAAGAGAAAACTGAAACTGGGGCTTCTTTGTACTTATTCACCGGAAGAAGAACTGGAGGATACCTATTATCTTTCCATACGGATCGCGGTGGAGAAGAAACTTGACAAAGAAGGATTTAAGAAAGTGACGATTACATCAGAGGATGCAGTGGAGGATGTGGCAAAGCTGGACGGAATTATCTGTATTGGCACATTCAGCAAAAGCATGGTGGAGAAAATCCGGATGTTTGGCAGACCGGCTGTATTTATTGATGCGGTGGGAGATGCAGAGCTGTTTGATTCCATCGTAGTCAATCTGAAATATTCTGTCACAAAAGTCATGGACTATCTTGTGGATGCCGGACATGAGAAGATTGCGTTTATCGGCGGCAGAGATATCGATTCTGACGGAAAAGAGATTATGGATATGCGGATGCCGATCTTTGCTTCCTATTTAAAGGAGAAAAATCTGTTACGCGAAGAATATGTCAAAATCGGAGGATTTACGCCAAAACAGGGCTATCGGATGGGGAAGGAAGTATTGTCGGTAAAGGACCGTCCGACGGCGATTTTCTGTGCAAACGATTCTCTGGCGATCGGATGCTACAAAGCGGTTCAGGAAGCCGGTTTGAAAGTGCCGGATGATATCAGCGTAGTCGGATTCAACGACATTTCCATGACCAAATATCTCGTTCCGCCTCTGACCACTGTTCATGTACCGGTGGATTTCATGGCGGAAACGGCGGTAGGTCTCCTTTCCGAACGGATCAATACAAACAGAGAGATCAGCATGCATGTTTCCGTTCCTGCAAAACTGATTATCAGAGAAAGCGTAAGTAGGAGAAAGGACTAAAAACAGTATATGAAAACACATAAAGTAAGAAATTCGCTGCTGCTGCTTTTGACAGCATTTATCTGGGGGACGGCATTTGTGGCGCAGAGTGTGGGGATGGACTATGTCGGCCCGTTCACTTATACCTGTGTCCGGTCCCTGATCGCGGGGATAATGCTGATCCCTTGCATTGCGTTTTTAAATAAAGTAAATCCGAATCTGGAAGAAAAGAAGATCTGCCAGGATGAGACAAAGAAAAAGGCATATCAGAAAACACTGCTGATCGGCGGTATCTGCTGCGGAGCAGCCCTCGGGGTAGCCAGCAGCCTTCAACAGATCGGAATTTTGCATACAACAGTAGGAAAGGCAGGATTTATCACTACCTTTTACATTATCATCGTACCGATTATCGGACTCTTCTTTAAGAAACGGTGCGGACTGAATGTCTGGATCGGAGTTGTATTTGCTCTGGCAGGGCTTTATTTCCTCTGCATCACGGAAGGATTCTCCATAGGATACGGAGATACGATGGTATTTTTATGTGCGCTGGCATTTTCCATCCATATTCTTGTGATTGACCATTTTACCGGGCTGGTGGATGGTGTGAAAATGTCATGCATCCAGTTTTTTGTGGCGGCAATTGTCAGCGGAATCGGAATGGTCCTGTTTGAAAATCCGGATTTCGGCAATATCCTGGCAGCATGGCTTCCGATCCTCTACGCAGGAGCACTTTCAAGCGGAGTTGGATATACGCTCCAGATCATCGGACAGAAGGGCATGAACCCGACGATCGCGTCCCTGATCCTGAGCCTGGAATCCGTCATCTCCGTTCTGGCAGGAATGGTTGTTCTGGGAGAAAGTCTGACATCCAGAGAAATTCTCGGATGTGTTCTCATGTTTATCGCCATCATACTGGCACAGCTGCCGGAGAAGAAAAAGGCTGCTTAACATGAATTTTACAAAGATTTAACATAAAACTCAAAAACTATTGACACTCCTGATTTCTTTCCGATACAATAAAAATCAGTGCAGCTTAACAGAACGCACAAGGAGAAAGAATATCAGGAGGAACATCACAAATGAAACCGGAATATGTGTTTATGCTGCTCGGAGGGCTTGGGCTCTTTCTGTGCGGAATGCAGATGATGAGCAGCAATCTGGAGGCAGTGGCAGGTGACCGATTGAAAGGAATCCTGGAAAAGCTGACTTCCAACCGGATACTTGGAGTACTTGTCGGAGCTGTCATCACGGCGGTGATCCAGTCTTCATCAGCAACGACCGTCATGGTGGTCGGGTTTGTAAATTCAGGGCTGATGACTCTCAGACAGGCTGTATGGATTATCATGGGAGCCAATATCGGCACCACGATCACCGGACAGCTTGTCGCGCTGGACATCGGGACGATTGCTCCGCTGTTTGCTTTTGCCGGAATCGCAATCGGCATGTTTTCAAAGAAGAGAAACGTGCAGAATGTCGGAAGCATCATCGCGGGGCTCGGCGTACTGTTCATCGGACTTGGCATGATGAGTGATGCCATGGTTCCGATGAGAGATTCGGAAATGTTTGTCAATGCGCTGACAAGTTTTTCCAACCCGCTGATCGGAATCCTCGCGGGTGCTGTTTTCACGGCGGTGATCCAGTCCTCGTCCGCATCGGTCGGAATTCTTCAGGCACTTGCTTTAAGCGGCCTGATCGACATTCACAGTGCGGTTTTCGTTCTGTTCGGACAGAATATCGGGACCTGTATCACATCCCTTATTGCTTCGGTCGGAATGAACCGGAACGCAAAGAGGACAACCGTGATCCATTTTATGTTCAATGTCATCGGAACCATCATCTTTGTCACACTTTGTCTGGTAACACCGCTTACGGATGTGGTGGCGGGATGGACACCGGGGCATCCGGCTTCCCAGATCGCAAACATGCATACGTTGTTTAATGTCGTAACAACTATCATTCTGATGCCGTTTGGAAATGGACTTGCATCTCTGGCGGAGAAAATTCTTCCGGACCAGAAGGAAGAGGCCCGCATTCAGCCGGATGACGAGCAGTGGCTGAACGAAATCATGAGTTCCCAGCACGTACTGGGATCCTCCGCAATCGCGGTCAACAGCCTGATGGAAAATGTCGGCAGTATGTATACTCTTGCCAGAGAAAACGTGGTGAAAGGATTTGACATGATCCTTACCGGTGATGACAGCCGGTTTGCCGAGGTGGAAGAGACAGAAAACACGATCGACCTCTATAACATAAATATCTCCAGACGTCTCTCCAGAGTTCTCGCAATCGAACACAGTCCGGCGGAGACAAAGAAGCTCAACAGCATTTTCCAGATTGTCGGAAATGTAGAACGGGTGGGGGACCATGCCATGAATTTTGCAGAGCACGCTGCTTCCATCAAGAAAAAAGGGCTGAAGCTTTCAGAAGAGACGATTGGAGAATTAAAAGAAATGAGGGAGCAGTGCCGGAAAGCATTTGAACGTATGGAACTTTCCGGGCAGACCGACCCGACACAGCTTTTGGTGGATGCGGTCAGTTTCGAACGCGCGGTGGATGATATCACGGAGCGGTGCCGGAATCGGCAGGTGGAACGGATTCACAGCCATGCATGCGAGATCGAAAGCGCAGTACTGTATTCGGAGATTCTGATCGATTATGAAAGAATCGGGGATCATATGAGAAATATTGCGGAAGCATACGCCCAGCAGAATGCGTAGAAGCGGATAGAAGAAAGCAAAAGAACAGAAGAAAAGAAAGGACAGACATACTGTCCGGAACAGGGAAGCGCCTGCACAAAATTGTTTTGTGCAGGCGCTTTTCTATGATAATGCAAAAATATTGTGAAAAAAATTAATCAATTCTTCATATTGTTTTTATGGCATTTACAGTTTCAGGGCGTATAATGGAGACATGAAAAACTGACAGAATGACAAAAGATGAGACGAAAGGAAGAGACAGCATGCTAGAACGACTTGCCGGAATACTGAGAAGAAGGCGGGAGGAAGAAGAGGAATACGAACCGGAGAGACTTCCGATCCGCAGATGTATGCCGGATTATCATATGGGACTCTATGAGGAGGAGATTATCGAACGTGAGGAAGCGGGATGGACGAACGATCCGGTGGATCCGCCCTCTAAGACAACGCGGGATATTATTCATGATAATGTATTTACTTATTTCAACCTGATTTTTGCGATTCTCGGGCTGCTTCTGATTATGGTGGGAGCCTTCCGGGATCTGACATTTCTTCCGGTAATTATTTTGAATACCATGATTGGTATCATTCAGGAGATCCGGGCGAAGAATGTGCTGGATAAGATGACGATGCTTCATGCGCCGAAAGCCACGGTAGTACGCAACGGGCGGAAACGGGTGATTGCGGTGGAGGATCTTGTTATTGATGATATCGTGATTTTCAAGGCGGGTAATCAGATCTGTGCGGATGCGATTGTAGAGCACGGGGAAGTGCAGGTCAATGAGTCGCTTCTGACAGGTGAGGCGGATGAGATCACGAAAAAGAAAGGCGATATTCTGATGTCGGGAAGCTTCATCGTTTCAGGAGAATGCCATGCCCGGCTTGAAAAGGTGGGGGCGGATTCCTATATTTCCAGACTGACGCTGGAAGCAAAGGCCATGAAGGACGGTGAACAGTCGGAGATGATCCGCTCTCTGGACAAACTGGTCAAGTGCGTTGGTATTGCCATCATTCCGATCGGGCTGATACTGTTCATTCAGAGCTTCTTTTTAAATGAGGAAAGTTTCCGTTCAAGTGTCACTGCCATGGTAGCGGCTGTCATCGGAATGGTCCCGGAAGGTCTTTATCTGCTTGCAAGTGTGGCTCTTGCGGTAAGCGCAGTGCGTCTTGCCAAGCGGAAAGTACTTCTGCATGACATGAAGAGTATCGAGACTCTGGCCAGAGTCAATGTGCTCTGTGTGGACAAGACAGGTACCATTACGGAGAATACAATGAAAGTTCAGGGGTTTCGGGCCACGAGACATTATGACAAGGAGACAATGCCTCCGCTCAAAGGGATCATCGGTGATTTTGCACAGTCCATGAGCAAGGACAATATTACGATGGAAGCAGTGCAGACCTATTTTCAGAAACGTACCGGAAGACGGGCACAGAAGATCACATCCTTTTCTTCGGAATTTAAATACAGCAGTGCAACGTTTGAGGACGGATCCTATGTGCTTGGGGCTCCGGAGTTTGTCCTCCGGGAGGATTATCCGGAGTATGAGGAAGAGATCCGGGAAGAGGCCGCAAAGGGATACCGTGTGCTTGTATTCGGGAGCTGTGACGAAACTCCGGACGGCAGAGAGCTGAAGGGAAAGGTGACGCCGCTTGCCTATATCATGCTTGCGAACCCGATCCGGAAAGAGGCGCCAAAGACATTTGCCTACTTTGAAGAACAGGGAGTGGAGGTCAAGGTGATTTCAGGAGATAATCCGCTGACGGTATCCGAGGTGGCGAAAAAGGCGGGCATTACGGGAGCGGAGAACTACGTGGATGCTGCGACCCTGACTACAGAAGAGGAGATCAGGCAGGCGGTTCTGAAATATACAGTTTTCGGGCGTGTGACACCTGCTCAGAAGAGACAGTTCGTGAAGGCTCTTAAAGGGGCGGGACGTACGGTAGCGATGACCGGAGACGGTGTCAATGATGTACTGGCGCTGAAAGATGCAGACTGCAGCATTGCCATGGCATCCGGAAGCGATGCGGCGGCGCAGGCTTCCCAGCTTGTGCTTCTGGAATCGGATTTTTCCTGTATGCCAAGCGTCGTGCTGGAAGGACGGCGGGTCGTCAACAATATTCAGAGATCCGCAAGTCTTTTCCTTGTGAAGAATATTTTCTCTTTCCTGCTTTCCATCTTCTCGGCGGTTTTTATGATTACCTATCCGCTGGAGCCGTCGCAGGTATCTCTGATCAGTATGTTTACAATCGGTGTTCCGGCCTTCTTCCTGGCGCTGGAGCCGAATAAGAATATTATCAAGGGACACTTCCTGACAAACGTATTTCTGAAGGCTCTTCCGGCGGCATTGACAGATGTGCTGGCGGTCGGGGCGCTTGTAGTTTTTGGAGCTACGTTCAGTGTAAGTCCTACGGACATTTCGACGGCTGCGACGATGCTGCTTGCGATCGTTGGATTTATGATCCTTTACCGGATCAGCCAGCCGATGAACAGGATCCGTGTGGCTGTGCTGGCCGGATGTATCTGCGCCCTGCTGTTCTGCAGTACGGTGCTGAATCAGCTGTTTGCCATTACCGATATGTCTGCGGAATGTGTTATGCTTTTTGTAGTATTTTCCATTGCGACAGAACCGGTGCTGCGGTATCTGACTGTTTTTGTCGGCAGTGCAAAGTCATTTTATGATAAAGTGAAAGGGAAAATTTTTATCGGGAAAAAAGCGGGGGAAGAAGCATAGAGAAATCAAAAAGAAGCTGAGAAAGGGAGGGGATACCTGTGAGAATTCAAGGTTTACAGAAGCTGACGCTTCTTGACTATCCCGGCAGAACCGCGTGTACGATCTTTCTGGGCGGATGCAATTTCCGGTGCCCGTTCTGCCACAATGCGGCTCTCGTGACCGGAGTAGACGAGCAGGAAGATATTCCTGAGGAGACGATTTTCAGTTTCCTGAAAAAGAGAAGGGGCATTCTGGACGGAGTATGTATCAGCGGAGGAGAGCCCCTGATACAGCCGGGGCTGGATGAGTTTCTGAAAAAAGTACGGGATATGGGATATCTGATTAAGCTTGATACAAATGGAAGCTTTCCGGAACGGCTGGAACGGTTTGCGGAAGAAGGGCTGATTGACCAGGTGGCGATGGATCTGAAGAATTCCAAAGAAAAGTATGCCATGACTGTCGGAGTTCCTTCGCTGGATCTCCGCCCGATTGAAGAAAGTGTGGAGTTTCTGATGGAAGGGCACGTACCTTATGCGTTCCGGACAACGGTCGTAAGAGAGTTTCATCAGAAATCGGATTTTGAACAGATGGGGCTTTGGATCCGCGGGGCAGACAAGTACTATTTGCAGCAGTTTGAAAATTCGGGCGGACTGATTCAGGACGGACTGCACGCGTATGATCCTCCTGTGCTGGAACAGGCTCTTGAAATTATGAAAAGATATGTAAATGACGCGGAAATCCGCGGGATATAGCAAAACACATGAAGAACAACATCTAGTGTTTGTTTAGCATTAAACTACTAAAAACAACTAGATGTTGTTTCTGTATATTGACGTCAAAAAGAGAAGGGTGATATAATGAGGACATCGACACGAACAGGAAAGGAAGTATGACAGATGTATCAGGTAGTAAAGAGGGATGGACAGATTGCCGAATTTGACATCCATAAAATAGGATCCGCGATTCAGAAAGCGTTTGAAGCAGCGGGAAAGAATTTTCATCCGAGCATCATTGATATGCTTGCGTTAAAAGTGACGGCAAATTTTGAGCCTAAGATTGCGGACGGAAAGATCAAAGTGGAAGAAATTCAGGACAGCGTCGAAGAGGTGCTCAGCCAGGCCGGATATGCCGATGTGGCAAAGGGATATATTCTTTACAGAAAGCAGAGGGAGAAGATTCGCAACCTGAAATCCGCGACATTAAATTATAAAGAACTGGTGAACAATTATTTGCAGGTCAATGACTGGAGAGTCAAGGAGAATTCTACCGTGACCTATTCCGTAGGCGGACTGATCCTCAGCAATTCCGGTGCCATCACGGCAAACTACTGGCTGTCCGAGGTGTACGACCAGGAGATTGCCCAGGCACACAGAAATACGGATATCCATCTGCATGACCTTTCCATGCTGACCGGGTACTGTGCAGGATGGTCGCTGCGCCAGCTGATCCAGGAGGGACTTGGCGGAATCACCGGGAAGATTACATCCGCGCCGGCCAAACATCTGAGTGTACTGTGCAACCAGATGGTTAATTTCCTTGGCATCATGCAGAATGAATGGGCGGGGGCACAGGCTTTTTCCTCTTTTGATACGTATCTGTCACCTTTTGTACGGACAGATCATTTGACCTATACTGAAGTGAAAAAGTGCATTGAGTCCTTCGTATACGGGGTCAATACACCGTCCCGCTGGGGTACGCAGGCGCCGTTTACGAATATTACACTGGACTGGACCGTGCCGGATGACCTGAAAGACAAGCCGGCGATTGTAGGTGGAAAAGAGATGGATTTCACCTACGGTGATTGTAAAAAAGAGATGGATATGGTAAATAAGGCATTCATTGAAGTTATGATTGAAGGAGATGCCCAGGGCAGAGGATTCCAGTATCCGATTCCGACCTATTCCATTACAAAGGATTTCGACTGGTCTGATACAGAGAACAACCGTCTGCTTTTTGAGATGACATCAAAATATGGAACACCGTACTTTTCCAATTACATTAACAGCGACATGGAGCCGAGCGATGTCCGCAGCATGTGCTGCCGGCTGAGACTGGATTTGAGAGAGCTTCGGAAGAAGGCGGGAGGATTTTTCGGAAGCGGCGAAAGTACAGGATCCATCGGCGTTGTGACGATCAATCTTCCGAGGATGGCTTATCTGTCAAAGGATGAGGATGATTTCTTCCAGAGGCTGGCCCATATGATGGATATTGCGGCAAGATCCCTTCATATTAAGAGACAGGTTATTTCCAAACTGCTGGATGAAGGACTCTATCCGTATACGAAACGGTATCTCGGAGGCTTCGGAAATCATTTTTCCACTATCGGATTGATCGGAATGAATGAGGCAGGACTGAACGCAAACTGGCTTAGAAAGGATATTACTCACAAAGAGACACAGGAGTTTGCGGTCAAGGTACTCAATTTTATGAGAAACCGTCTCTCCGATTATCAGGAAGAATACGAGGAACTTTTCAATCTGGAGGCAACTCCGGCAGAGTCCACCACCTACCGGTTTGCAAAACATGATAAGGAGCAGTTCCCGGATATTATCACAGCAGCGGAAGGGAACGGTACTCCATACTATACGAACAGTTCCCATCTTCCGGTTGGATTTTCCGATGATATTTTTGACGCGCTGGATATTCAGGACGAGCTTCAGACGCTCTATACATCGGGAACCGTATTCCACGCATTCCTGGGAGAGAAGCTTCCGGGCTGGAAGGAATCGGCGCTTCTTGTACGGAAGATTGCCGAGAATTATAAGCTTCCATACTATACGATTTCTCCGACCTACTCCATCTGCCAGGATCACGGCTATATTGACGGCGAACAGTATACCTGCCCGCACTGCGGAAAAAAGACGGAGGTTTACAGCCGGATCACCGGATATTACCGTCCGGTACAGAACTGGAACGATGGAAAGATTCAGGAGTTTAAAGACCGGAAAGAATATGATATCGAACATTCTGTAATGAAGAAAAAGAAGACAGAACCGATTACGAAATAAAAATCAGACAGAAAGGCTGGCATGCTTACTTACAAGGTGTGTCAGCTTTTTTCTGTGTCATTTCTTGCAAAACTGTAAGACTGGAGGGGAAAGTGTAAGATGATTCGATGGAAGGGAAGACCTGAACTTTATATAATAGAGGCAGAAGAAGGAGGAAGAACAAATGGCAGCCATGAAAAAAGGAATGGCAGCGGCACTTGTAACGGCAGAAGTACTGTTCCTTCTGCTGCTCTCTGTGCTGGCTGCCATTTTGAATCTGTTTATTTTTTTAAAGCACTGCTTTTTCCGATCAAAAAATGATCGTTTCGCAGAATCTCGTAGGCCTTTTCGTAATTGTTGGAACGCATGTAGCGGATCATCCTTTTAAGATTTTCATTTGCCTTGTTGATGTGGAGTCCGTTCCGTACGGAATAAAGGCCCATCCGGATGACTTCATTCAGATAGTTTTCATAGATCCTGTTGATCCGTTCATTTTCAAATACACTGACAATCTCCATGTGCATCTGTGTATCGGCAAGCTCCCACTGATAGATGTCGCCGGCGCAAGCGCACATACGGACAACGCGCTCTTCAATCCGGTAGGAAAACTCTTCAGCTTTACCGGACTGGAAGATTTCTTTAAACGCGGCACCTTCCAGAAGTTCCCGAAGCTGATAGATTTCCCGGATATCCCTGTCGGTAATTTCTTTTACAGTAATGGATTTATAATAGTCCCGGACAATCAGTCCCTCGGAATGCAGGGATTTGAGTGCGGTACGGATAGGGTTACGGCTCATATGAAGATCATCTGCGAGCATGGTCTCCGTAAGCTGCATGCCCGGAGGGTAGGTAAGATTCAGAATCCGCTCTTTGATCGTATGATATGCCTGATCGGCCAGAGAAATTTTGTCAGCCATGCGGACCACTCCTTTAATGTATACTAATAATATTATTGTATACAATTCATAACGAAAATTCAAGGGAAAATGATATAAAAAATAGTAGATTATTTTTCGAAGAATGATTGACAAGTACGTGGAAGAGTGATATTTTATAGATAGAAATTGTATACAACTGATTTAGATGTATACAAAACTGATTATAGCGGAAAAGGAGTGTAATACACATGAAGTTAGGATTTATCGGATGTGGAAATATGGCGGGCGCCATCATGGGAGGTATTATTAAAAAGGAAGTATTCAAACCGGAAGAGATTATCGGTTCTGACGTATTTGTACCGACCAGAGAAAAAGCAAGAGATACTTACGGGATTCAGATTACAGACAGTAATCTGGAAGTAGTTGAAAAGTCCGAAGTGATTGTTCTCGCTGTAAAACCGCAGTTCTATGAGTCTGTAATTACAGAGATCAAAGACAAAGTAACAGAAGATAAGATTATCATCACTATTGCACCGGGTAAAACTCTTGCATGGCTGGAAGAGAAATTCGGAAAGAAAGTCAAGATCGTAAGAACCATGCCTAACACACCTGCTATGGTCATGGAGGGGATGACAGCAGCATCACCGAACTCCTACCTGTCAGAAGAAGAAGTGAAGTATGCATGCCACATTCTGGAAAGTTTCGGAAAAGTAGAAGTGATTCCGGAAAGACTGATGGACGCAGTTGTAGGAGTAAGCGGAAGCTCACCGGCATATGTTTTCATTCTGATCGAAGCAATGGCAGACGCAGCTGTTTCAGACGGAATGCCAAGAGCTCAGGCTTATAAATTCGCAGCCCAGGCAGTTATGGGAAGCGCCAAGATGGTACTTGAGACAGGAAAACATCCGGGAGAATTAAAAGACATGGTATGTTCTCCGGCAGGTACAACTATCGAGGCTGTCAGAGTTCTGGAAGGCACAGGATTCAGAAGCTCCGTGATCGAAGCAATGAAAGCCTGCACAGATATTGCAAAGGGAATGTAAAACAGGTATACTGTAAAAGTACAGAATTGAGACAGCTCAGTTGTCAAAGTACAGCTGAGCTGTTTTTGTTCTACCGGAAAATCAGGACAACATTCCGGCAGAGGAATAGAGGTGCGTGATCCGCACAGATACAATGCAGAAGGAAGGAGCAAAACGGCAGCAATGGAAAAGAAAAAGAAGAGTGTAAAAGACAGAATTGTGTCGGCAGCCTGGGAATTGTTCTATGAGAAAGGATATGACTCGACAACAGTAGATGACATTATCAGACTGTCTGACACATCCAAGGGATCATTCTATTACTATTTTGACGGGAAAGATGCTCTCTTAAACACGTTGTCATCGGTGCTGGATGATCTGTATCTGACTTTGAAAGAAGAGATGGATCCTTACATGGACAGCTTTGAGAAACTGATGTTTTTAAATTACCGTTCTCATACGTTCATGGAAAAGACAATTAAAGTTGATCTGCTTGCGTCTTTGTATTCGACACAGTTGATTTCCAAAGGGGAGAGAAGCCTTCTGGATCAGAACAGGGAATATTATAAGCTGATTGCGTCCGTCATCGAAGAAGGACAAAAGCGGGGGGAAATCAACAGAAGAAAAAGCATTGCGGAGGTTGTGAAGTATTACTCCCTCTGTGAGCGGGCACTTGTCACAGACTGGTGTCTGAATAAGGGAAGTTATTCTCTTGGGGAATACAGTAAGGAATATATGCCGATTATGATGGAAAGTTTCAGAGGAAAACAGTTGTCATGAATCAAATGGAGAAGAGAGAGGCGATGCGAGGCGCGTGCATTGCCGTAATCGGGGGAATTTTCTGGGGACTGGCAGGAGTTTTCGGGCAGTATCTGTTTACGTACAAGGGCCTGAATGCGCGCTGGCTGGTCAGCGTCCGGCTTGTACTGGCCGGGCTTCTTCTGCTTACGACCGTACTGGCAAAGCAGAAAAACGATATGTGGCGGATATGGAAGAAGAAACAGGATGTTTTCTGGCTTGTGCTGTTCGCGATTTTCGGAATGGCGGGATGCCAGCTGACCTACTATTCTGCTGTGGAAATGTCAAATGCCGGGACTGCGACCGTACTGCAATACACAGCTCCGGCCATTATTATGCTTTATACTGCCCTGCGGGCAAAGAAGATGCCGGGGATTCTGGAGATCGGAGCGTTGATTCTTGCGTTGTTTGGAACGTTTGTCCTGGCGACCCACGGGAATATTCATTCTCTGGCCATTTCCAGGGAGGCGCTGGTCTGGGGGCTGACTTCGGCGGTGATGATGGCGGTCTACAATCTGCTGCCGCTGAAACTGATGAAAGAGTACGGGACATTTTGTGTTATCGGCTGGGGCATGCTGCTTGGAGGAATTCTTATGTGCTTGTTTACGAGACCGTGGCATGTGATCGGGACATGGGATCTTCAGGCGGTAGGAGCCATGGCGGTTGTCGTGGTGGTAGGTACCGTGCTGTCGTTCTCGTTTTATATGGAAGGAGTCCGGATGATCGGAGCATCCAGAGCAAGTCTCTTTGCATCGGTAGAACCGGTGACAGCAACGGCAGCGACCGTACTGATGATGCACGCCACATTTACGCTTTCGGACTTTTTCGGAATTCTCTGCATTATGGTGGCAGTACTGATTCTGTCGATACGGAAATAGAACAAAACGATCCCGTGATGATCGAAGACTTTGAAGGTCTTGGTTTTCACGGGATCGTTTTATTTATGAGGTTCAGGTTTCGGTGACGGTTCCCCGGTTATATGAGGGGAAGCCGTCTGCGAAGCTGCGGCCCAAGAAGAAGAGCCAGAATGATTTTCAGAGCATCTCCCGGAAGATATGGGATGACACCGGCAAACAGCCCCTGCACAAAAGTCAGATTCATCTGTTGAGAAAGCCAGATGGTTCCGAAGAGGTAGGTGACCAGGCTTCCGAGAATCAGACCCGTAAGAGCAAAGACAATTCCGCGGTGTCCTTCTCCTTTTTGCAGAAAAACTCCGCCGATCAGGATCAGAAAGAGAAATCCGATCAGATATCCTCCGGTCGGTCCGGCAAGCTTACCGATGCCTCCGGAAAATCCGGAAAAAACCGGGAGACCGCAAAGGCCCAGCAGCATATATACGATGTAGCTTACAAACAGCTGGCGCCATGGCAGGATAAACAGACCGATATAAAGGACCAGATTGGTCAGTGTGACTGGCACCGGACTTACCGGAATGGGAATGGAAAGCGGTGCCAGAATACAGATGACAGCTGTCATCAGTGCTGTAAGTACAAGATAACGGGTTGAAACGGAAGATGTTGATGTATGATTCATGAAAGTTCTCCTTTTCTGTATGTGTAGGATTTTATATGTATAGGAGAAGTATACCGTTAGATACATCAATTGTCAACCAAAATAAAAAGAATGGGTTTACGATTGGAACGGTTCAGGAATTCCGTAACTTTATGGAATGCATCTGACATGCAAGTTTCCGGCCGAACAGGCGGGCAATAAATCCGACCAGCAGGGCGGCTATGATGGTACCTTCCCTGATCCCATCCAGTCTGCGGGCAAACAGAAGGGAGAGAATGCCGGCAATCACTGCGAGTGATACATCAAAAGCCACTTTCGTAGAGCCGAATTCCGTCTTCCACGTAGAAGAAACTGCACGGACAAAAGATTCTCCCGGAAGCATGGCCACATTAGCAAGCACTTCGGTGTAGACACCAAACCCCAGTATGACACATCCGATTAACAGATAAATGACAGAAGCCATATAGGTCTGAGGATGAATGAAGAAGAGCAGTTCCATGGTCAGATCGATAAAGTATCCAAACAGAATGGAGATCGGGATCTGCAGCAGATGTTCTGCCTTAAAATTCCGGCGGAGAATGGCAAGCTGAATCAGAATCAGAAGCAGACTGAAGGCGATTGTGAACTGCCCTAGTGTCAACGGAAAGTTCAGGCTGAGTACATAGGGAATCGACGAAATCGGTGATGTCCCGAGATCTGCCTTTGTAATCAGACTGACTCCCAGTGAATTAATAAAAAGTCCAATTAGAAATACAGCATATCGTTTCAATTTTTCCATGATTTGATGACCTCCTCTGAATATCAAGATACCGTATTCTCATAAATACGCTGAAAGATCCGTAAAAATTTTTCCCTGTCTTCCGATGAAATATCGCGAAATGCCTGCTCTTCCAGATCAGAAAACGCATGATCGACCTGCCGGGACAAAAGGCTGCCCTTTTCGGTCAGAAACACATACAGGCTTCTCCGGTTGCCATGCAGCATGCGGCGCTCAACGAGTCCGGCTTCTTCCATCCGGTTTAATAGTGTAGTAAGTGTGCCCGGCTCGATATGACACCCTTTGGCAATCTCTTTCTGGCTTATGCCGTTATGATCTTTCAGGTAATCAAGAATTTTCGGCTGTCCGATTGTCAGGCCGGTGTCCCTGAGTCTGGAGAGAAGTTCTTTTTGGAAGGTTGAGTGCTCGGCCATAATCAGATAATGAAATGAATAAGGCATTTGAAATAGTCTCCTTTCGTTTTTCGTATACTTACACAAAAAAGTTTTGAATTGAAATAGTTTGAATTCAAATAAAACATACCTATTATATAAGGAACGGGAAAGGATTGTCAAGTCCTGCATTGTAAAGCAGAAGTGGCTATGTTATAGTAAAAACGCACGAAGAAGGGAGGAGAATGTATGAAATACCGTATTCTGCTTGTGGAAGATGATGAGATGATGGTGGAAATCCTGAAGAGAAATCTGGAAAAATGGGGATATCTTGCCCGGGGGATTACTGATTTTCAAAATGTCATGGATGAATTTCAATCATTTGAACCGCAGCTTGTCCTGATGGATATCTCCCTTCCGTTTTATAACGGATATTACTGGTGCGGGGAAATCCGGAAAGTGAGTCAGGTGCCGGTGATTTTTCTGTCCTCCTCCGGCGATGATATGAATCTTGTGATGGCAATTCAACTGGGGGCGGATGATTTTGTCGCAAAACCGTTCCGGATGGATGTATTGACGGCAAAGATTCAGGCCGTGCTCAGGAGGGCATACACATTCGGGGTGTCCAGCCCGGAGGTGTTGGCCCACAAAGGAGTGACCCTGAACCTGGATTCGCAGATACTTGCTTTCGGGGATCAGAAACTGGAACTCGGAAAGAATGAATTCGGGATTCTGCGGACGCTTCTGGAACATCCGGGGAAGATCATAGAGCGGACAGAACTGATCCGAAATCTCTGGGAGACAGAAAGTTATATCGATGACAATACGTTGACTGTAAATGTGACAAGACTTCGGAGAAGGCTGGAAGAGATCGGCCTGAAAGACTATATTCTCACGAAGAAAGGTGTGGGATATTATGTGGAAGAATAACTGCTTTGTCTCGTACCTGCATGCCGCGCGCAGGACAGAAGCTTTCTTTTTCGGAATTTTGATTCTGGAGTGGGCGGTCTATTCCCTCTACGGACTTCCGTGGGGACCGGCCGTCTATACGATGCTTCTTTCCACCGCATTCTTTCTTCTGGTCTGGGGAGCAGGATTTTTTGCTTACAGGAAAAAATGGAGATGGATGAAGCAGCTGGAAGAAACAATAGAGATGGAAAGCGTGGAATTCCCGCGGGCGTGGAACGGGGTGGAAGCGCAGTATCAGGAGATTATCAGGAAGCGGGAGTGGTTCTGGCGGGAACACGAAAGCAGGGAACAGGCAAAGCGGAAACAAGAGGATGCCTACTATACACGCTGGAGCCACCAGATCAAGACGCCGGTATCTGTGATGGGGCTTTTGCTGCAGGAAGAGGAGCCGGACAAGGAGGCCATGCGCCATGAGATGTTACAGATCGAGCAGTATATTGCCATGGCTCTGCACTACCAGAAACTGGAAAAGGGCGGAAACGATTTGCGGTTCAGCCATTACCGGGCCGGGGATCTGGTAAAACAGGCGGTCCGGAATACCTCGGAACTGTTTATACATAAGAAGATTTCCCTTCAGATCGGGGAAAATCTGGATTTTGATGTTCTGACGGACGAGAAGTGGTTTGTGTTTATTCTGGAGCAGATTTTGACGAATGCAGTAAAATATACGAAGCAGGGTGGCGTTTCCGTTTTTCGGGAAGGAGAAGGCACTCTGGTGGTTCGGGATACCGGAATCGGAATTCTGCCGGAGGATCTTCCGCGGGTATTCGAGTGGGGATATACCGGATATAATGGAAGACTCGATAAACGTTCCACCGGCATCGGACTGTCCCTTGTGAAATCCGCAGCCGATCTTCTCGGACATCCGGTCCGGATCACTTCCGAAGCAGGAAAAGGGACGACCGTCCGGATCGATACAAAAAGAGTTCAGCTGGATACGGTGTGACAGAAATCTTACACCGGTGTAAGAATAGAAAGAGAAAGTGTAAGCCCGATCGATGGCATCCACTTTCTTTTTTTCTTATAATAATGGCAGAAAAGAAAAAGAAGAAAGGGAGAGGATGGATATGGCATTACTGGAAGTCAGACATCTGAAAAAAACATATACAAACCGGTTCGGGACCAATCAGGTGCAGGCATTAAGAGATGTATCCTTTACGATAGAAGAAGGAGAATTCACTGCGGTGATGGGGGAATCCGGATCTGGAAAGACGACGCTGTTAAATCTGCTGGCCTCCTTTGACCGGCCGACGGGCGGGGAAATCATTTTAAACGGACTTTCCTTTCAGAATATCCGGGAAAAGGATCTGGCGTCTTACCGGAGAAAAAATCTGGGATTTGTCTTTCAGGACTTTAATCTTCTGGACACTCTTTCTGTCAAAGACAATATTTTTTTGCCGTTGGTATTGGCAGGAGTCAAGCCGGAAGAAATGAAAAAACGGGTGATGCCTCTTGCGAAAGTACTGCGGATTGACGATCTGATGGAAAAATTTCCATATGAAATTTCGGGAGGACAAAAACAGAGAACTGCAATTGCAAGGGCACTGATTACAGAACCGAGGCTCGTGCTTGCGGATGAACCGACCGGGGCACTGGATTCCCGGGCATCTAATGAACTTTTAAACATGTTCGAACAGATTAACCGGGCAGGCCAGACGATTCTCATGGTGACCCACAGTACAAAAGCGGCAAGCCACGCCGGAAGGGTACTCTTTATCAAAGACGGCATCGTATATCATCAGATTTACAGAGGAGATAAGAGCAGGGAGGAGATGTTCAAAAGCATTTCCGAAACATTGACCGTGATGGCGTCGGGAGGGAAAACACATGCGTAATTCCTTATATTTCAAACTGGCACGATCAAACCTCAAAAAGAACCGCCAGATTTATTTTCCGTATACGCTGGCAAATATACTGATTGTCAGCATGTATTATATTTTAAAAAGCATCCGCTCCATGATGCTGAAATACGAGACGACACAAGGATCCAATTCGGATATGATTTTAAATTTCTGCACGATTGTGGCCGTGATTATGGCATGCATTATTCTGTTCTATGTGAACAGCTTTGTCATCCGGCAGAGAAAAAAGGAAATCGGGCTGTACTGCGTTTTGGGCATGGAAAAACGCCATCTGTCCACGATGATGTTCTGGGAAGTCCTGATTACAGCTCTGCGCGGACTTGTTGGCGGCATGATCGCCGGAGCATTGCTCAGCCAGCTTGTCTTCCTGATCTTTTTGTCCATGCTTCGCATTCCGTCAGACCTTCGGTTTGAAATCCCGATCGATGCAGTAGGAAGCACCTGCCGGACCTTCGGAATTCTGTATCTGATTGTTCTGATTTATAATATTTTATCTGTTGTAAGAACGAACCCGATCGAATTTCTGCAGGGGGCAAAAGAAGGGGAAAAAGAACCAAAAGTACGGAAACTGCCGGCAATCCTCGGTGTTGTCCTCCTTGCGGCAGGGTATACATTTGCTATCGGAGCACAGGGAGTCTATGAGACACTCAAAATATTTCTGCCGGCTGTCGTACTGGTGATTGCAGCTACCTACCTGCTGTTTCTTGCGGGAAGCATTGCATTCCTGAAATGGATGAAAAAACAGGAGAGACTTTATTACCGGCCGAGAAATTTTATCACGATTTCAGGAATGATTTACCGAATGAAACAAAATGCCGCAGGACTTGCAACGATCTGTATTTTATCTACAGCCGTGATTGTATCCATCTCCACAAGCTTCAGCCTGTATCTAGGCGAAGAAGACATTCTGGAAAAACGCTTTCCAAGAGATTACATGAGCAGCTGTATCCTTGACGGACAGGAAAGTAATGGTACGGTACTGCAGGAGGCTGTCCAGAAACATGCTGACAGAACCGGTGTCAAGGTAACGGAAGGATTCGGGTACAAGCAGCTGTGGATGGCAGGATTTCAGGAAGCAAACGGAACATTTACACTGTCCGACGGAGAACAGGCAGATGCCTCAAAACTTTATGTATTTGCATTCCTGACACAGGACGATTACAGCAAAAACACAGGAGAAAAACTGGACCTGGCGAAGGGAGAGGCGGCTGTTTATGAAAAAAACAAAAACCAGGTTTCAGAAACGCTGACACTGGATCAATTAAGCTGGAACGTCAGAACCACCGTTGACGATCCCGGCATCTGGAACGAGGCACTTTACCTGTCAGACGCAAACTTCATGGCTGTCATTCTGCCTGATCTGAAATCGATGGAAACAGTCCTGAACGCTTACAATGAACGCTATGCAGACACCAGGGCGGGAAGCAGAGAAATTACCTACGAATACTACTATAATATAGAAGGGACAGATGCAGAGAAAGATACCTTTTTCAAAACATTAAGAGAAAATCTCGTTGAAGACGTAGAGCGCCTGATGACAGTCGACAACATTGACCAGGCAAGGGCACACTATTACGAACAATACGGCACCTTTCTGTTCATTGGAATCTTCCTCTCCATCCTCTTCCTGATCGCAGCATCACTTATCATTTACTACAAACAGATTACAGAAGGATTCGACGACAGAGAACGATACCAGATCATGAAAAAAGTCGGCATGACCAACGACGAAATCCGCTCCACCATCCGAAGACAGATCCTGCAGGTCTTCTTCCTGCCACTTTTGATGGCAGCAATGCACACTGCAGCCGCCTTCCCGGCACTCGTCGATATCATGCGCGCACTGAACCTTATCAACCAGACCATCTTCGCACAATGCACCATAGCCGTCACACTCACCTTCGCGGCCATATACTTTATCATTTACACAATCACCTCACGCACGTACTACCGCATTGTACAGTAAAAATCGTAAATATTGTGTAAACATTTTTGAGAAGGCAGAGGGAATCTTTTCTAGTAAAAGGTTCCCTCTTTTGATAAAATAAAGAAAAATGGGAATAGGAAAAAGGAGAATGAAATGGCGATTCAATTTCACCAAACTTCAAAAGAATTTCATCTTTACAATGAACAGATCAGTTATATTATCAAAGTTCTGGAAAATGGCCAGTTAGGCCATGTATATTTCGGGAAACATCTCACAGACAGGGAAGATTTTGGCTATCTGGTGGAGTATGCAACAAGAGATATGGCTCCGTACCCGTTTGAAGGGAGAAGTAATTTTTCCCTGGAACATCTGAAACAGGAATATCCAACCTTTGGCTCCGGCGATACAAGATATCCGGCTTTTGAACTGGAAAGTGCGGATGGAAGCAGGGTCGCAGATTTTAAATATAAAACACACGAAATTTATTCTGGAAAGAAAGGAATTCAGGGACTCCCGGCTGTCTATGTGGAAGATGACAGCGAGGCTGACACTCTGGAAATTGTTCTGGAAGATACATTCTTAAAGACAGAAATCGTGCTGTCCTACACGATTTTCAATGGACGCCCGGTGATTACAAGGCATGCACGTTTTGCGTGCGGAAATGAGAATGGAATTACGCTTTTAAACTGTATGAGCGGCTGCCTTGACCTGCCGGACAAAGAATATGAGATGGTCGAACTTGCAGGGACATGGAACCGGGAGCGTCATCCGCATACGAGAAAACTGTGTTACGGTACCCAGGGAGTATACAGTATGCGTGGATGCAGCAGCCATCAGTTCAACCCGTTTTTGATGCTGAAGCGAAAAGAGGCAGATGAATTTTCCGGAGAAGTGATTGGGTTCAGTCTTGTCTACAGTGGAGATTTTCTTGCGCAGGTCGAGGTCGACAACTTCGACGTGACAAGAGTGGTAATGGGAATCCATCCAAATGAATTCCGCTGGGAACTGGAAAAGGGCGAATCCTTCCAGACTCCGGAGATGGTGATGGTATACTCTGAACACGGGATGAATGGAATGAGTCAGACCTACCATGAACTGTACCGTACCAGACTTGCAAGAGGAAAGTGGAGAGATCAGGCAAGACCGATCCTGATCAATAACTGGGAAGCAACCTATTTTGACTTTAATGAAGAAAAGATACTGAATATCGCCCGGAAGGCAAAAGAGATTGGTATAGAGCTTTTTGTTCTGGATGACGGATGGTTCGGGAAGCGGAACTGGGACAATGCGTCTCTTGGAGACTGGTATCCGAATCTGGAAAAACTGCCGGAGGGCATTACAGGACTTGCCGGAAAAATCGAAGATCTGGGCATGAAATTCGGTCTGTGGTTTGAGCCGGAGATGACAAACAAGGACAGTGACCTGTTCCGGGAGCATCCGGACTGGCTTCTGGCGGATATCCGGCGGAACTACTGCCACAGCAGAAATCAGTATGTACTGGATTTTTCCAAACCGGAAGTGGTGGATCACATCCACGGACAGATGAGAAAGATCCTGCAAGATGCGCCGGTTTCCTATGTGAAGTGGGATATGAACCGTGCATTTTCCGAGGTATTCTCCAATGGAAATTCCAAAAGTTATCAGGGAAAAGTACGGCATAAATATATTCTTGGAGTATACAGCCTGTATGAACGGCTGATTCAGGAATTTCCGGAGATCCTGTTTGAATCCTGTGCAAGCGGCGGGGCCAGATTTGATCCGGGAATGCTTTATTACGCGCCGCAGGCGTGGACGTCGGATGACACGGATGCGGTAGAACGGATCAAAATTCAGTACGGAACGTCTTATGTATACCCGATCAGCAGCATTGGAAGCCACGTATCCGCTTCTCCGAACCATCAGGTATTCCGGAATACATCTCTGGAAATGCGGGGAAATGTGGCGTACTTTGGAACATTCGGCTATGAGCTGGATATCACAAAGCTTCCGGAGGAAGAGCTGGAACAGATGAAAGAACAGATTGCGTTTATGAAGAAGTATCGGGATCTGATCCAGAAGGGCGTCTTTTACCGGCTCAAGAGTCCGTTCGAGGGCAACCACTCAGCCTGGGAAGTGATTGCGGATGACAGAAGCGAAGGTCTTATGGCCTACTTCCGCGTGATGCAGCCGCCGCAGGGCAAATTTGAACGGATCTGCTTCAAAGGGCTGGATGAAACGGCAGCCTACTCTGTACAGGAATGTTTCGGTGCAAAAATGGACTGCGGTGTACATTACGGGGATGAGCTGATGTATGCAGGATTAAGTGTTTCCGACTGCTCTTCCGGCCTCGCAGGCGTAGCAAGAGAGCAGCAGGGGGACTATTTCTCCAGACTGTTCCATATCAAAAAAACAGATGTCATGTAAATGTACGAAAAAAGAAACAAGGCAAAGAAAGCAAGCCGTAAGAAACGGTTTGCTTTTTTATGTGTTAGAAATTATAATAATACAGGAACATTGGAAAAGAAAGGGGAAAGACTATGCTGAAAGGAAAGACAGTGATACTTGCCGTGACCGGAAGTATCGCGGCCTATAAAATCGCGTCCCTGGCAAGCGCACTGAAAAAGCTTCAGGCAGATGTGCATGTACTGATGACAGAAAATGCAACGAACTTTATCAATCCGATTACATTTGAGACGTTGACTGGCAATAAGTGTCTGATCGATACATTTGACCGGAATTTCCAGTACAGTGTGGAGCATGTGTCTCTGGCAAAACAGGCGGATGTGGTAATGGCGGCACCTGCCAGCGCCAATGTGATCGGAAAGATTGCAAACGGGATCGCGGACGATATGCTGACAACGACTATCATGGCATGCCGGTGCAGGAAGATCATCGTTCCGGCGATGAATACGAATATGTTCCTCAATCCGATTGTGCAGGACAACCTGGACAAGCTCCGCCGTTTCGGGTATGAAGTAGTGGACCCGGCCAGTGGCTATCTGGCGTGCGGGGATACTGGCCAGGGCAAGATGCCGGAGCCGGAGCTTCTGCTGGAATATATCCTGCGTGAGATTCAGTATGAGAAAGATCTTGCGGGGAAGAAGGTACTTATCACAGCAGGACCGACACAGGAATCCATCGATCCGGTGCGTTATATCACCAACCATTCCACCGGGAAGATGGGATATGCCCTTGCAACAGTCTGTATGCGCCGGGGCGCGGACGTCACGCTGGTGACCGGACCGACGGAGACGAAGAAGCCGGAGTTTGTGAACATCCTTACGGTAACCACGGCCCGGGAGATGTTTGAGGCGGTCACCGCTCATGCACCGGAGCAGGACATCATCATCAAGGCAGCCGCGGTGGCGGACTACCGGCCGAAGTACGTCAGCGATGAGAAGGTTAAAAAGAAAGATGGAGCACTTTCCATCGAAATGGAGCGGACCGATGATATTCTCCAGTATCTCGGAGAACATAAAAGAGAGGATCAGTACCTCTGCGGATTTTCCATGGAGACCGAACATATGCTGGAAAATTCACGAAAGAAACTGAAAAAGAAACATCTGGATATGGTCGTGGCGAACAACCTGAAAGTAGAAGGCGCCGGATTCGGCGGCAATACGAATGTGGTGACCATGATCACAGACGATGAGGAAATCTCACTCGAAAAGATGACAAAAGAGGAGACAGCCGTGCACATCGTCGACCGGATCTTAAAAGAACAGAAAAAGAAACAAACAAAAGAATAAGGTAAACAGAAGCTATTCTGTGCCAAACGTATTGTATCTCAGAAGAGAATGATAACAAGGAGGCAATTATGAATCAAAGAGCAGACAGCAGAAACGCAGGCACGTCCATGAGCGTGCGCAGCATGATCCAGGTGGCATTATTCGGAGCAATTATCGTGATTTTGGCATTCACCCCTTTCCTCGGATACATCCCGCTTGGATTTACGAGAGCGACCATCATCCACATCCCGGTGATTATCGGATCCATTCTGATGGGGCCGAAAAAGGGAGCGGTACTTGGATTTGTTTTCGGTGTGACCAGTTTTATCAACAACACGATGAACCCGACGGTGACATCGTTTGTATTCACACCGTTTTATAACCTCGGAGAATTCAGCGGAGGGATCGGCAGCCTGATCATCTGCTTTATCCCGAGAGTTCTGGTCGGAGTGGTTCCATATTATGTATATAAAGGAGTGAAAGCTTTGACCAGAAGTGAGAAAGTATCATCACCGGGACTGATTCTGGCAGGCATGTCCGGAGCACTGGTTAACACGCTGCTTGTGATGAATCTGATTTTTGTATTTTTCCGTGACGCCTATGCAAAGGCAAACGGCGTAGCAGAGAGCACGGTATACACATTTATTCTGTCCGTGATCGGAATCAACGGGGTGCCGGAGGCCATTGTGGCGGCGGTCTTTACCCTTGGAATCGGAAAGATTCTGATGAAGAAAAATATCAGAGACAGACTGGGAGTTTAGAGTATGATTTTAGCGATTGATATAGGAAATACAAATATCGTCATCGGATGTATGGAGGGAAACCGCTGCAGCTTTATCGAGCGGCTCTCCACCGTCCGGACGAAGACGGAACTGGAATATGCGATTGATATTAAAAATGTCCTGGACATCTACCATATCAATCCGCACGAGCTGGAAGGCGGAATCATTTCATCCGTGGTTCCTCAGATTACAAAGTCCTTCCGGCTTGCGGCCGAGAAGATCCTGAAGAAGGAGATTATGATTGTGGGAGCCGGCATCAGGACCGGACTGAATATCCGGATGGACAATCCGGCGTCTCTTGGGGGCGATCTGGTTGTGGACGCGGTGGCCGGTCTTCAGGAATATAAACCTCCGATGCTGATCTTTGACATGGGGACGGCGACAACGGTCAGCGTCATCGATGAGAACCGCTGCTATCAGGGCGGCATGATTTATCCGGGCGTGGGGGTATCACTGGATTCCCTGACGGCAAGGGCGGCACAGCTGTCCGGCATCAGTCTGAAAGCGCCGGAGCATCTGATCGGGAAAAATACGATCGAATGCATGAAGAGCGGGATTATCTACAGCAGTGCAGCGGCCATCGACGGAATCATCGACCGGATGAAAGAAGAGCTTGGCTCCGATGTGACAGTCATTGCTACAGGCGGACTTGCAAAAAAGATCGTGCCCCACTGCAGAAGAGAGGTCATTCTGGATGACGATCTGCTCTTGAAGGGGCTGTCGATTCTGTATCAGAAAAACAAGAAATAAATCAGGGAAGCCGCGGTCAAAAGACCGCGGCAGTATTATGGAATGAGACATCATCAAAAAGGGGGAACGGACTTTGAAGAAAAACAAATATGAAATTGACATGTGCAATGGCTCCATTATGGACAAGCTGGTGACTTTTGCCTTTCCGCTGATGCTGACCAGCATTCTGCAGCTTATGTTTAATGCAGTAGATATCATTGTAGTGGGAAGATTCAGCGGAAGCCAGGCTCTGGCGGCAGTAGGCTCCACGTCCGCACTGATTAATATTTTCACGAACCTGTTTATTGGAATTTCGCTGGGCGCCAACGTACTGGCAGCCCGTTATTATGCGGCCGGGAAAGACCGGGAAATGTCAGAAGCAGTACACACAGCTATTACTCTGGCCCTGATCAGCGGAATCGTTATGGCATTTGTAGGAGTGGCAGCGTCCAGACTTGCGCTTTCCCTGATGGGAACGCCGGACGACGTTATTGACCAGTCGGTACTGTATATGAAGATTTACTTCATGGGCATGCCGTTTTTTATGCTTTACAACTACGGCGCCTCCATCCTCCGGGCTGTGGGAGACACAAGAAGACCGCTGTATTTTCTGATTGCGGCCGGGCTGACCAATGTGGTGCTGGATCTTCTTCTGGTTATCGTAATCCCGCTGGATGTGGCAGGCGTTGCCATCGGTACGGTGGCTTCCCAGATGATTTCCTGTATTCTGGTTATCCGGTGCCTGCATCAGTCCGACGGAAGCTACCAACTGCGGTTTTCCAGACTGACGGTGAAAAAGGAGCATCTTGTGCGGATCCTTCAGGTGGGAATTCCTGCCGGAATCCAGAGTACCGTCATCAACTTTTCCAACGCCCTGCTGCAGTCCTCGGTCAATTCATTCGGATCCACTGCCATGGCAGGGTACACGGCGGCAAACAACATCATCGGATTTTTGTATTCCGCAGTCAATGCAGTAACCCAGGCATGCATGAGCTTTACAAGCCAGAACTACAGTGTCGGTAAGCAAAAACGGATGGACAGGGTTCTTCTGGACTGCATCATTTTGACAGTCAGCGTATCCGCGCTCATGGGAATCGGGGCCTACGTTTTCGGAGGACAGCTTCTTCAGATCTATACGGCAGAGCCGGAAGTCATTCAGTGCGGCCTGGAAGTACTGTCCATCACAACGGTACCTTATTTTCTCTGCGGCATCATGGACCTGTTCCCGGGAGCCCTGCGGGGAATGGGACACTCGGCGGTGCCGATGATCTTATCCGTCATCGGAACGGTGGGAACACGAATCGTCTGGATTTACCTGTTCTTCCCGCACCACAGATCTCTGTACTTTCTGTTCATTTCCTATCCGGCATCCTGGATTCTGACTATCATCATGCAGGCAGTCTGTTTCTATTTTGTGAGGAAACAGTGTAAGCTGGAGATGCATTTAAACAGTGCGGAAGAAGTATAAAGAAATTTTTGGAGAAAAAGTGTATGAAAAAGAATATAAAAAAGTATCTGGCAATCGTTTTGGCGGTGTTATTCCTGGGAGAACAGCTTGCAGGCTGTGTCCAAAGTGAGCAGACGGAACAGGAGACAAAGCTGGAGAGCCGGACGGTTGATGAGATCGAACTGGAGCCGTATGAGGCAGAAGAACTGCCGCCTGCCGGGGAGAGAAAGACATGCAGGGCAGAACAGTATGAAATGGAGATTACACTGGATACCGTCAAGCAGCAGATTCGGGGAAACAGCACCATGACCATCACGAATCAGACAGAAGATACACTCGGACAGATCTGTGTGAGAAACTATGCGGCTTCGATCCTGAAGGAGAAAGGAACGGGAACATCCACCATTTCCAATGCAAGAATCGCAGGTACGGATCAGATGCTTGTGACGGAAACAAAAGAAGATTCCTCAGTCATTTATCTGCAGTTGGGAGAGCGGGAGCTGAAGCCAAAGGATACCATTACCATCTCTCTTGATTTTGTGACTGACATACCAGAACAGAAAGAAAAGTTCGGATACTGGGAAGAAGGAGAGAACCGGGTGTATCAGTTATCATTTTGTTTTCCGGTTACTGCCATGTACGAAAACGGAAAATGGAATGAAAATCCATATGTATTTTCCGGCGAGTCCAACTATCACAGTCCGGCTGTATTTCGCTGTACGTTCACAGCGCCTGAAGAATATACAGTGGCGGCCACCGGAGAGGAGAAGACATCCGGTAAAGTGACGGAGATTTATGCGGAAAGCATCCGGGAACTGGCGGTTGTGGCATCTGACCGTATGAAGAAGGAGTGTGTAGATGCCGAAGGTGTCGAAGTTAATCACTATTATCTGGATTATAAGGGAAACACAGAATATAATAAGTTGTCCTTAATGGCTGCAAGGGATTCAGTACTTTTATTTTCCAGGTTCATCGGTGAGTATCCGTATAAAGAGCTGGACATTGTACAGACGGCGCTTTCAAACGGGATGGAGTTTCCGGGGCTTGTGATGGCCGCAATGCCGGATGTTGAGAACATTCAGAAACTGGATCAGAGTGCCTCCTATACATCGGCCTGCAGTATGATTGCCCATGAAACGGCACATCAGTGGTTCTATGGCGGAGTGGGAAATGACCCGTATGAAGAAGCGTGGCTGGATGAAGGTTTTGCCGAGTACTGCGAGGATGTGCTGTATCAGCAGAGCAGGCTGGCGAGTGCAGTGGAAGCGGTAAAACGGGATCAAGAACGGCTTGGAAGCAGCGAAATCTGGGGAACGATGTCAGACGAGGAATTTCACCGGGATATGGAAAGTCAGATTGAGCAGATCGTGGGAGAGCGCTTTATTATCAACCGCACTTATGAACAGTACCAACAGGAAGTGGATACGTATTCCGAGTATGTCTATACTGGAGGCTCCTGCTTTTTGTATGAACTGCAGAATGCCATGGGTGATGGAAAATTTTTCTCCATGCTCCAGCAGTATTACAGAAACTGGTGTATGAAAGAAGCGAGGACAGAAGATTTTCTGCAGGCAGTCAGAGCATATGATAACTCGGAAGAGGTGAATCAGATCATAACAAAGTATATTGCATAAATACCGGATTTGCGGGAAAGATATGAGAAAAAAGAGGAAAACGGATATAACCGGTTTCCTCTTTTATTTAATGGGAAGAAGCGTATTCTTTTGTATCCTGATAGGTCCGGAAAATGTGCCGGAGCATCAGGATTGCACAGATGCAGAGAATGAATTCCGCTGTACACTGCGCGTAAGCCAGTCCGTAGAGCGGGAAAATCATATTCAGGATAAGAAGTGCCGGAATTTCCAGGATCAGCTTCCGCATGACCGCAAACAGAAGAGCATATCTTCCGAATCCCAGTGCCTGGAAGACACCCACTGCCAGGAAGTCTACGCTGATAAAGCAGATGCCAAGTCCGAATCCATGGAGGAACCGGGTTCCGTATGCGATGATCGCTTCATTGTTCATAAACAGGCTGATGAGCCGTCCGGCATTGATATAATAAAGAACCGTCACTACTGCAAGGACCGGGACGATCAGCTTCAAGGCAAAGAGAATGGTATCTTTCATCCTTCTCCGGTTGCCGGAAGCAAAGTTATAGCTTACAAGCGGCATGATTCCCTGGGAGAATCCCATTGCCACCTGCATCGGAACCATGTAGATCTTGTAGGCGATTCCCATGGCGGCCACGGCGTCCGCCCCGTAGGCGGAAGTAAAATTGTTCAGGACCGTCATCCCGGTCACGTTGAGCAGGTTCTGGATGGAAGCCGGGATGCCGACACCGCAGACCTCCCTGATGATCTGGCGCTTGATCCGGAATTTCTTTGGATTGATGCAGACAAAGGTATTTCCCCGTTTTACATAAAGAAGAACGAAAAAATACAGGCAGGCCACACAGTTGGAAATACAGGTGGCAAGTCCGGCACCTGCCGCACCCATGTGGAAGCCCCACGGAAGAATGAAAATCGGGTCCAGAATCATATTCAGGATACATCCGCTCATCGTCCCGATGCTGGCATGAAGGGCCGCACCTTCCGAGCGGACCAGATAGGCCATGACGACATTCAAAATGGAAGGGGCTGCTCCAAGATAAACTGTCCAGAACATATATCCCTGAGTGGCGGCACGTGTCGTCTCATCCGCCCCGATCAGGGTCAGTAAAGGTCCGTGAAACAGTCCGCACAGCAGACCGAATAGCACTCCGCAGATCAAAGAGCAGTAAAATCCAAAAGCTGAACTTTCCGATACCACCTCATAGTCCTTTCGTCCAAGCGCCCGGCTCATCATGCTGGATGTTCCAACGCCAAACAGGTTGTTGATGGCATTAAACGCAAGCAGCACCGGAGCGGCAAGGGAAACTGCGGCATTTTCCACCGGATTGTTGAGCATTCCCACGAAATAGGTGTCCGCCATGTTGTAGAGCACCATGACAAGAGAACTGAAAATCATGGGAACCGACAGCTTGGCAACCGCCGAGGGGATTGATGCCTTTTCAAACAGCACAATCTTTTCATTTTCTTCCATTTCAAAAACCTCCTCATATCTTTTGTACCTTATCGAAGCAAGGTATTTCATTCCACAAAAAAGAATCCTGTCTGAAGGATTCTCTGCGCACAGCCGCTTCCATTCCCCTGGAAAACGGGTGACATATACCCAGTATATCATACTGAGGGAAAAAGAAAAAGGATTCGGAGGTGAAAAAGCGGGAGAATTCCCTTTATAGACGTCCCCTTTCTGTGTTATGATAGTATCTGTACTATCGAACAGAAAGGGGTATTTTCATATGGAAGATACGTCTGGAAATAAAGACAAACAGATTTGTCTCGGTCTGGTCGCCCATGTGGATTCGGGAAAGACGACGCTGGCCGAGAGTATTTTATATCAGAGCGGACAAATCCGGACGCTTGGAAGAGTCGATCATAAAGATGCGTTTCTGGATACCTACGAGCTGGAAAAGGACCGCGGCATTACGATTTTTTCCAAACAGGCACAGACCGTGATCGGGGACAGGCAGGTGACGCTCCTGGATACGCCGGGCCACGCAGATTTTTCCGCGGAGATGGAACGAA
Organism: Pseudoflavonifractor sp. BSD2780061688st1 E11; assembly: GCF_005844125.1. NCBI lineage: Bacteria > Bacillati > Bacillota > Clostridia > Eubacteriales > Oscillospiraceae > Pseudoflavonifractor > Pseudoflavonifractor sp. BSD2780061688st1 E11. Next base: position 39,193 of record NZ_SPHM01000003.1, on the reverse strand, counting down.
CCCTTCAGGTACTGGATTATGCGGTGCTGGTGATCAGCGGGGCGGACGGCGTCCAGGGACAGGTGCGCACCCTCTGGACCCTGCTGGACCGGTATGAGATTCCGGTTTTTCTTTTTGTAAACAAGATGGACCAGCCGGGGACGGACCGGACGGCCCTTCTGCAGGAACTAAAGAAAGAGCTGGACGAGCGGTGTGTGGACTTTGGCAAAGACCAGAGCCGGGAGGAACTGTTGGAAAATATCGCAGTGTGCGAAGAATCTCTTCTGGAATATTATCTGGAGACCGGAGAGATCGAGGATGAGGCGGTAAGGACTCTGATCCGGGAGAGAAAGCTGTTCCCGTGCTGCTTTGGATCTGCATTGAAGATGCAGGGAGTGGAGGAATTCCTTCAGGTATTTGACACCTTTACAACCGCACCATCCTATCTGGATGTCTTCGGGGCAAAGGTCTACAAGATTGCAAGAGATCCGTCCGGGACCCGCCTGACCTATCTGAAAATCACCGGCGGGACACTGAAAGTCAAGGACATTTTAAGGGGCAGAAAACAGCAGGACCCGGAAGAGACCTGGGAGGAAAAGGTTCATCAGATCCGGATTTACTCCGGTGCCTCCTATCAGGCGGTGGAGGAGGCTTCCGCCGGGATGGTCTGCGCCGTGGCGGGACTGGATTCCAGCTGGTCCGGGGAAGGACTTGGAATGGAGGAGGACGCCCAGGTGCCGATGCTGGAGCCGGTGCTCTCCTATCAGATCCTTTTCCCGGACGGGGAGGACGTTCACCTGATGCTTCTGAAACTCCGGCAGCTGGAGGAGGAAGTACCGGAACTGCACATCGTATGGAATGAGCAGGCCGAAGAGATCCATGTCCAGGTGATGGGCGAGGTTCAGATCGAAATCCTGAAAAGCATGATTGAAGAGCGGTTCGGCGTCCGTGCCGAATTTGGCTCCGGAAGCATTGTATACAAGGAAACCATTACGAAGAAAGTAGAAGGGGTGGGCCACTTTGAGCCCCTCCGCCACTATGCGGAAGTCCATCTGATTCTGGAACCGGGTGAGCGGGGCAGCGGACTCGTTCTCGACAATCAGTGCAGCGACGATGTGCTGGATAAGAACTGGCAGCGTCTGATCCTGACCCATCTGGCAGAGCGGAAGCATCCAGGAGTTCTGACCGGATCGGAAATCACCGATCTGAAAATCACCCTGGCATCCGGAAGAGCCCACCAGAAACATACAGAAGGCGGAGACTTCCGGCAGGCGACGTACCGCGCTGTCCGGCAGGGACTGATGAAGGCGGAAAGTATCCTGCTGGAACCGGTCTACGACTTTATTCTGGAAGTCCCGCAGGAATCCATCGGGCGAGCTATGACGGACATCCAGAAGATGGGCGGCTCCTTTGCGCCTCCGGAGCAGGAGATGGACCGCGCCGTCCTGCGCGGCAGCGTTCCCGTATCGGAGCTTCAGGGATACCAGATGGAAGTCATTGCCTATACGAAAGGGCTTGGAAGGATGTCCTGCACTCTGAAAGGGTACGAGCCATGCCACAATGCGGAGGAAATCATCGAGGCGGCAGGATACCGGCCGCAGCTGGATGCGGACAACCCGGCGGGATCCGTATTCTGTGCCCATGGTGCCGGATTTTATGTGGAGTGGGATCAGGTAGAAGACTATATGCATCTGGAAAGCTGCTTGAAAGAAGAAAAGCCCCGGGAAGAAGCGGCCGCACCCCGTTCCTATACCCTGACCTCCAGTTACGGCTGGGGAGACGAAAAAGAACTGGAAGAGATCTTCAACCGTACCTACGGGTCCGGCCAGGAACGAAAATACGGATACCAGAAACAGAAAACCAAAACCCCTTCCAGGGCGCCGAAGACCGTCTACGCGAAAAAGAAGGAGGAGGAAGAATACCTCCTTGTAGACGGCTATAACATTATCTTTGCGTGGGAGGAATTAAAAGAGCTGTCCAAAATCAATATCCAGGCGGCAAGAGATAAACTAATGGATATCCTGAGCAATTATCAGGGGTTCAAAAAGCAGACTCTGATCCTTGTATTTGACGCCTACAAAGTGGAAGGACATCCGGGTGAGGTACAGAAGTACCACAATATCTATGTCGTCTACACAAAAGAAGCTGAGACAGCGGATCAGTATATCGAAAAGACGGTACATAAAATCGGTCGTACCCACCAGGTGACTGTCGCCACATCGGACGGACTGGAGCAGATCATCATCATGGGACAGGGCGCAAGAAGGCTTTCTGCAAAAGGACTGAAGGAAGAAATCGAACAGGCCAGTATCGAGATCAGGGAAACGTATCTGGACCACAAAGACACAAAAGGGAAAACCTATCTCTTCGACCAGCTCTCCGAAGAGATGACCGATTTCATGGAGGAGATCCGGCAGGGAAGGAAAGCCGCCAGAAAAGAAACGCCATAGGTCTATTGAAAAGACGGAACAAGGGACAGCCCGTTCCGTCTTTTCATACATGAACACGTAGAATATTTTAAAAAGTTTAGAAAGAATTCTCCGATTTTTTATGGAGTTATCCAGGTCACTGTGATAAGATAACACTATCTGAAAAGCATTCTGCTTTTCTCATTCAACGGCGTTCGCCGGATTATCCAATCAATCAAACTGAATACGGCAGAGACATCTGTCAGAAAAGAACAGACCTTTTCGGCTTTCACGGATTATGGTACACTGTAGAAAGAAGAACAGTTCCTTATCAGGCAGATGCAAAAGCCATCTCAGAAAGGAGACTGTCTATGAGAACAAATGAAACCAATCAAAAAATCACAAACGGCCAGGAAGAATTTATCATGAAACCCTATGTGGACTGGTGTTTCAAAGAGCTGATGCGCAATCCAAAGACGAGACAGGGATTTATTGCAGTGCTGCTGAAAGTCCCACCAGAAGAAATCGGCGAGACGATTCTGCTGAAAAATGAGCTTTCCCGGCGGTCCGAAGAGGAAAAACAGGGCATTCTGGATGTACACGTCCTTTTGCGGAACGGAATTCAGATCGACATGGAGATGCAGGTTGCCTATGTGGATTACTGGGACGAGCGGCAGATGTTTTATCTGTGCAAGATGTTTGCCGATCAGCTGAAAAAAGGAGAAGGGTATGAGAAACTTCAGAAGTGCATCCAGGTCGGAATCCTGAATTTCACATATTTCCATGATGATGACATCAGTTACCACGTGATCAATTTTCGGGATAACAAGACCATGAAGCTGTACAGCGATAAGATGGAGATTCAGATTCTGGAACTGCCCAAGATACCGGAAGGTTATCAGGATCCGGACGGGATTGTAGCATGGATGAAATTCTTCCGGGGGCCGGACAAAAAGGAGATGGAAGAATTGGCAAAAGAAAATCCATATTTGGAAGAGGCATACGAAGACCTGTTGGAAATGAGCCAGGATGAAGAAAAAAGGCGCGAATATGAAGCGAGGGAACGGGCGATCCGCGACTATGAGCATTTCAAACATGCGGCAGAGCGTGCAGCAGAGCGCGCACTCAAGGAGGGACACGAAAAAGGAATGCGCCAGGGAATTCAGCAGGGAATTCAACAGGGAATTCAACAGACATTAATTGATTTGTATCGGAAGCAGGTGCTGACCGTGGAACAGGCGGCCGTGGAATGTGGAATGACGGTGGAGGAATTCCAAAAACTTCTTTAAAATTGGTTTGGACGGATCAGGAACAGAACGAAGAGTTTATTATACCGGATGTGGTTTTGATGGGGAGTCCGAATACACCTTATCCGCTCTCCTGGAAAAAGCATCAGGAAGAGAACAATTTGCATAAGGAGGACATAAATATGAAAACAATCTATTTTGCTGGAGGGTGCTTCTGGGGAATGGAAGCATTTATGAAAAAGCTGCCGGGTGTTGCAGAGACGACGGCCGGATATGCCAATGGCAGAACGGAGAATCCGACGTATCAGGAGGTCTGCAGCAATACGACAGGGCACGCGGAGACGGTGAAGGTCGTGTATGATCCGGAACAGATTTCCCTGGAACTGTTATTAAAAGCCTTTTTCAAGGTTGTGGATCCGACGGAGCTCAACCGGCAGGGCGGTGACGTTGGGGAACAGTACCGGAACGGCATCTATTATGTGGATGTAGAGGACCGGCCCGTGATTGAGGCGGCAATCGAGAAGGAGAAGCAGAAGTATGCAAATCCGGTTGTGACAGAATGCATGCCCCTTGCCTGCTTTTATGATGCAGAAGAATACCATCAGGATTACCTGGATAAGAATCCGGCCGGCTACTGCCATATCAACCTGCTGGATGCGGACGAATTCATTGCAGAAGAAATGGGAGAGGAAAGTATATGTTAATGCATCATGCGTGTATGCTCAGTAATTTAAATCAGGTGTATCGTGTGATCCGTCTGCTGGATATGGATGAGGAGGAAGAACTTCGCTTGTCGGTGAAGCGCTCAGAAGACCCGCTTTGTGGTGCCCTGCGTCTGGCAGCCGCTGGAAATCAGATTGATTTTGCAGGGAGCAGAGAAGTCCGTTTTGTGATGGAAGAAGTATACCATCGGATGAATGGAATGCTGGCGGTGGATGACAGCGGGCAGCTCTTTAAAGATTTGAAAGATGCAAAAAGTGTGTTGTATATAGGGGATAACTGCGGAGAAATTGTGTTGGATAAACTGTTTATAGAAGAAATCCGGAAGCAGTATCCAGATCTTTCCGTTACATATGGAGTCAGAGGAGAACCGATTGTCAATGATGTGACGATTCTGGATGCCCGCATGACAGGAATGGAAAGAGTGGCAGAGGTGATCGAGAACGGAAGCGGAGCCCTTGGTACGGTACTGTCAGATACTTCTTTGCAATTTCGGAATGTGTTTGAAAAGGTGGATGTTATTATCAGCAAAGGTCAGGGCAATTTTGAAAGTCTCAGTGAATGCACCGACAAGAACATTTACCATTTGATGATGGTAAAATGTGAGAGAATCGCCGGGATTTTGAAGGCTCCAGTTGGAGAATTGATCTGCTGTCATGGAGTCCGGTGACAAAGAGAGCTTATCAAGTCTGTTTCGGACGTCTATTAAAGAATCAGAAAAGATACCCCATACTGCAACTATAACAAAGCTGCAGCATGGGGCTGTTTTTATTTCTGAACTTCTTTCCTCAGCACTTCTTTTGGCGGCTCAATTTCCAGAGCGATCGTGTGCTCGGTGAGCTCGGAAAGTGCCCGGATTTTCTTATTTAGGAGCGGGCGCATGCAATTCGGTACATGTTCCTGATGAGCCCGGTGGATGGCTACACATTCCTTGCAGTTGCCGTGGTAGCGGCAGGCTTTCTGGCAAGGGCAGTGATCCTTGTCCTTATATTCTTCCCGGAATGCGGAGGCAAACTCCTCCTGAAGCCGCAGTCCTTCGGCGCGGTCGCCACGGTGAAAGGCTTCCATTGCTTCTTTTTGTTTTGGATTTCCTTCGATGATCATAGGTATCCCTCCCTGAGTCCTGTTTCCATTTGTACGACCTTATTTTAGCACACTTTCGCTGCCTGTGGAAGTCAAAAGGAGAGGAGTAAGCGGCCGGTCCGTCAGAAGATAGAGTTCGTGGAGGGCACGGGTGATGGCCACATAGAGGAGCTTTGCGTTCTTTGGATGATCCTGATAGTGGTCTTCGTCCGGCTTCCAGAGGATGACACAGTCAAACTCCAGACCTTTGGTCAGAGAGACCGGAAGTACCATGACGCCGTTGTGGAAGCTGTTGTCGTCCTCTTCCAGAGGGATGCCAAGGCCGGATTTCAGCTCTGCGGCCTCTTCCGGCGTCCGGCAGATGACGGCGATGGTTTCAAACTTCTTTTCCCGGACGTGCCGGAGAGTCTCCTGCAGCTGGTAGAAGAGTCCGGAAGGCTCTGCCTGCAGAATGGATACCGGCTGACCATGGCGGATCACCGGATCGATCTGGTAGCCGCCCTGGGAAGCCCGCTGAAGGACCTGCCCTGCAAAGCGGGAAATTTCTATGGTATTCCGGTAACTTTTCAGCAGAAGGTAGAAGCTGTCCTTTGGAGAATCAAACATGGCTTCTTTGAGCTGTTCCCAGTCGTTCATGCCGGTCTCGTAGCGGATGTTCTGGGAGACGTCCCCCATAATGGTAAAGTAACAGTCATGAAGCATCTGCTTGAGGACATAATAGACGGTTTCACCGAAATCCTGAGCCTCATCGATAAAGATCTGGCTGAATACATCCTGATCCTGTTTTTGGAAGATCCGGCGGTAAATGAGGCCAAAGGCGGCCGCATCGTAAACATCGGTTTTCCCTTTTGAAACACCGGCTTTTGTCGCAGAAAAATCAAGAGAGGAATCCTGTTCTTCCAATTCGGTGAGAAATGCAAGGTAAAGTCCCGGAACCGTCCATTTGCGGACGGAAGAGTCAAAATACTTCCGGAATGCCTGGCGTTTGGCTTTCTTAAAATCGGATGACCGCTCGGTGCAGAGAAATTTCAGCCGGGAGAGAATCCGTTCATTTAAGTGTTTCTCGAACTGATAGAGAGAATCTTCCGGGTGATAGCTTTTTGCCTCCAGCATGCTCTCCAGAGAGAGCACTACGCCCAGATCCGGATCCGTGATATCCGAAAGGTTCAGTGCTTCCTCGGTAAGTTCTGTCAGAAACCGGTCCAGTGCCCGGATAAAAGGCAGATGGCTCTTGATTTCCGCCTCCGGATAATCCGGCACGATTTGATACTGCTTTTTCCAGGCTTTCTCCATCAGATACGGGAAGATTTCATCCATCCGCATTTCGTGGATATGGTAGACATCCAGCTCCGGCAGACCGCTCCGGATATAGTGCAGGAGCATGTCGCTGCTTCCGATGATGCAGAACTCGGAGGGCTTGTAGAGATCTTCGTAGTTGTACAGAAGGTACGAGATCCGGTGGAGGGCCACCGTTGTTTTTCCGCTGCCGGCCACACCCTGGACGATGATATTTTTGCTGGGCAGATCCCGGATGATGGTATTCTGCTCCTTCTGGATGGTGGCGATGATATCCCCCAGCACGGCGTCCTTATTCTGAGAAAGATATTTCACCAGCAGGTCGTCATTGGCGGCGATATCATCATCGTAGTAGCCGTGCAGCGTGCCGTCGGAAATGTCGTAGGTCCGTTTCTGGTGGAGATCGATTTCCACATCGCTGGATCCGGGAACGGCGTAATGTCCGTTTCCCAGACTGTTTTCATAGTACACATTGGCCACCGGAGCCCGCCAGTCCACGACAATCACGTCGGTCTGATTTTTCGAAATGCCGTTTTTCCCGATATAGCAGCATTCCGAGGCCTCGTAGGTCAGATCGTCGTAGACAATCCGCCCGAAATACGGCTGATGCAGCGCCGATCTGTTTTTGCGGAGGGTATTTTGCACATGCTCCAGAATATTCTGGCTTGCGACCAGCTGACCGTAGGAATCCCCCTCCCCCTTGCGGACAGCCTGAAACAACGCTGTAACCTCTTTTCGCGAGGCCTGTTCTCTGGCCTCATACAGCCGGATATTTTCCTGAATCACGGAAAGACAGCTTTCCAGATGCAGGAGTTCTTCTTGATAATCCTGATTCATCATGATCATTCCTTTCTTTTCCGGCCATCCCAAACACTGTCTTTCCATTATAGCAGGAGAACGATCGAAAGAAAATCCGAAAAAGTGGGATTTTTCCACTTTTTTTCAGGTATGATAAGTGAAAAGCTTTTCAGAAAATATGTTTCGGCGGAGGAAGACAGTGGACAACGAACGATATAACGAAATTGTGACAACATACAGCCCGATGGTGTACCGGATTGCCCTCCACGACTGCAGAAATCATGCCGATGCAGAGGACGTCATGCAGAATGTATTTCTTCGGCTGTACCGGTTCGCACCGGAATTTCAAAGTGAGGAGCACCTGCGCAGATGGCTGATTCAGGTGACCGTCCGGGAATCCAGGCGACTGTTTGCAAAGCCCTTCCGGAAACGGGAAGCACTTCTGGAAGAACTGCATCCGGGAGCGGACACATTGGTATCCGGAAGTCCGGCGGATCTGACGACAGAGGAGGGAGTTCTGGCGGATGTACTTTTGCTCCCAAGAAAATACAGAGTCGTCATTTATCTTTATTATTACGAAGAATATTCCATCAGAGAGATTGCAGGAATGCTTGGGAAAAAGGAATCCACCATTCAGACTCAGCTTGCGAGGGCGAGGAAGAAGTTAAAGCAGACATGGGAAATGGCGGATGGAAAGGAGAGATTACGTTATGAATCAGACAGACGGGTTCAGAGAAATGGAAATTTATAAAATGGCATGCACCAGGCTCAGGCCGGATCAACATGCAGTGAACAAGGTGATGCAGAGGAAGCGGGCGGCCAGAAGGCCGGCCCGGAGAAAGGCAGTGGTTCTTGCGGCGGCCTGCATTGGAATGTTTGCCTGCTCGATCGTAGGCACAGCGGCGGCCAGACAGTTTCAGGTGGAATTTTTTGCAGACGGGAAAGTCCTTCAGATTGGAGCCGGACTGGAGAAAAAAGGGGATCAGTATGTGATCCATATGGAAGAAGGAACCAGGACCAGCAGAGAAATGACAGAAGCAGAGAAACTTGGCGTGTCTGTGGTACGGCATGAAGATCAGCAGACTATCGGACTGGTTCTTGGGGAAGAAGAGCGGGATATTACGGAGGAAATCCGAAGGGATGGACAGTACGAAACCATCTGGGAGAAGGATGGGAAGACGTACCGCATTCAGGTGACGGACGCAGAACCGGAGCCAAACGTTACCATTACAGAAGAATAAAGAGCCAGGATGGATACAAAAGACGCCGGGAGGCGCCCGATTCGATCCGACAGGATCGCTTTTGAAGGGCAGACTTCCGGCGTCCGGTTTCGTTATTCCACTTGGGTTAAGGCCTCCTTTGGCGTCATATGGTACTTTTTCTTAAAGACCCGATAAAAATAAGAAAGGTTGTGAAATCCACTGGAAAAGGCAGCATCAATGACAGAATACCTGCCGCTTTGCAGCAGCTGCCAGGCCCTTTCCAGGCGGAGCGCATTGATGTACTCCGTACAGGTCATTCCCACATGGGTCTTAAAAAACCGCATAAAATGCGATTCACTGAAACAGCAGATTTCAGCAAGCGTGGAAATAGCAATGGGAGATTCCAGATGGAGATCAATGTAGTCCAGCACCAGCTTCAGCTTCTCACTTTGCTCCCTGGAAGAGACGGACACTGTCTTTTGAAGACGGAACGGCCAGATCCGGTAAAATAACTCCAGAAACAAGGACTTCATCAAAAGCTCATAGCCCTCCTCCTGGGACTCATACAACTTGCTCAGACGGGACATCAGATCCCGCAGATGCGGATTCACAGAATGGCCGGAAGAAAACACATACGGAAACTGCACCTCCCGGTTTGCAAACGGACGAAGATATTTCATACTGCAGAGATCCGAACCACCCGCACCCGGAAAATTCATATGAAACACAAAGGACTCCGAAACCATCCGGCTCTCCGGGAACGAACCCGCAGAATGCAGCACACGCGGCGGCAGCAAAATCACATCCCCCTCCCCAACCGGATAATCACACAAATCAATATGATACACACACGAACCAGACCGGATCCAGGTAAACTCCGCCTCCTCATGCCAGTGCGCCGGCACCAGAGGAAACTCCTCCGACAACACCACATCATACTTCTCAAGCGGAAACAGCCGGTCCCCATGCCGCACACCCTCACGCTTCATCAAAAACGAACGATCACGAAGATCCATATCAGCACACATCCAATACACCTCCCAACCTGTTGAGCACTTATAGGTTTTTTTAGGGCTTATAGGACCTGAAAAGCAGAATCGTACAAAATAGTAAGATAATAATACAAGAAAAAAATAAAAAATGCAAGTATAATACAGTTAACCCTTTTGTTGGGGACGTGTACCGATGCAACGGAACCTGTCCCCAATGAAAAATTTCAGAATAGAGCGAGTTTTTAATATTGTATGAGAAAATGTGACAGTTCTAGGCGGCGATTTGGAGATGCCAGGGTACTGAAAAAAGTCAAAGGAGGAGTTTTGTTATGGCAAGAAAGTGGTGGCAGGATAAGGTAGTATATCAGATTTATCCAAGGAGTTTTCAGGATAGTAACGGGGATGGAATCGGTGATCTTCCGGGTATTATTTCTAGATTGGATTATCTGGCGGATCTTGGAGTGGACGCACTCTGGCTTTCGCCGGTGTGTCAGTCTCCGCAGGACGACAATGGGTACGACATTTCGGACTATCAAAATATTGATCCGATGTTTGGAACACTGGACGACATGGAGCAGTTGATTGCGGAAGCAAAAAAAAGAAATATCAAAATTATTATGGATCTGGTGCTGAACCATTCTTCCGATGAACACCGTTGGTTTCAGGAGGCGAAGAAAAGCAAGGATAATCCGTACCACGACTACTATGTCTGGCGTGATGGTGAGGAAGGAGTGCTCCCGAATGAGATGAAGGCATCCTTTGGCGGTTCGGCCTGGGAATGGGTACCGGAGCTTGGTCAGTATTATTTCCATCAGTTTTCTGTAAAACAGCCTGACTTGAACTGGGAAAATCCAAAGGTCAGACGGGAGATTTACGATATGATTCTTTGGTGGATGGACAAAGGTGTTGGAGGATTCCGTCTGGATGTCATCGATCAGATTGCCAAAGAACCAGATAAGAAAATCACGACAAACGGTCCAAAACTGCATGAATTTCTGCGGGAGTTAAGTAAAGAAACATTCCAGAAGGCAGATCTGATTACGGTCGGTGAAACATGGGGCGCGGACCCGGAACGGGCAAAACGTTACAGCAATCCGGACGGCAGCGAATTTTCCATGGTATTCCAGTTTGAGCACGTGATGCTGGATCAGGAAGAAGGAAAAGAAAAATGGGACCTCAGCCCGCTTCCATTTGTGGAACTGAAGAAAAACTTTGCAAAATGGCAGAAAGAACTGCACGGAAGCGGCTGGAACAGCCTGTTTTGGAACAACCATGACCTTCCAAGAATCGTATCCAGATGGGGAAATGACAAAGAATACCGCGTAGAATCCGCCAAAATGCTTGCAACCATTCTACACGGAATGCAGGGAACTCCATATATTTATCAGGGAGAAGAACTGGGAATGACAAACGTAAGATTCCCGGATATTACCCATTACCGCGATATCGAGACACTCCACATGTACGAGGAGCGGCTCGAAGCAGGATACAAAAAAGAAGATATTATGAAATCCATTTACGCAAAAAGCCGCGATAACGCACGGACACCAATGCAGTGGAACGACAGCACAAACGCAGGATTTACCACAGGAACCCCATGGATCGAAGTCAATCCAAACTACACAGAAATCAATGCAGAAAATGAAACCAAAGATCCAGATTCTATTTACAACTACTATAAAAAGCTGATAAAATTACGGAAGGCAAACGAAATCTTCACAGAAGGAGAATTCCATCTCCTGCTTGAAGAAGACTCACAGATTTTTGCATACACACGCACAACTGAAACAGAAACAATGTGCGTCATCGCAAACTTTACAGCTACACCGGCACCATGCAGACTGATAGAAAAATGGAATAAAACAGAAAAACTGATACATAACTATAACACAGAAAACACAGACGGAATATTACGTCCGTACGAAGCAATAATCTATATTGACAGATAATTAAAAAACAACTGTATTTTGGGGACGTGTTCCGGTGCATCGGAACACGTCCCCGTAAAAGGGTGATGGTAACTATGTTGGAGCTGGATTATTTTGGGATTGATGGTGCTGTTGGAGGGAATCAGGACTGGTTTTCGAATGTAGTGATGCATATTGGTGGCTGTGCAGCAGCGGCGGCTTGTGATACGTGTATTTATTTTGGAAAGAGATTTGGAAATACAGGATGGTATCCGTTTGACATTGAAAATCTGAATAAGGATGACTATGTTGTGTTCAGCCAGATGATGAAGCCGTATATCAAGCCGCGGGTTGGAGGCGTGAAGAATCCGGAGTGGTTTGTGGATGGTTTTTCACGGTATCTTGAGGATCATCCGGATCCGGAAAGGCCGAAACTTCGGATGGAGATTTTGTGGGGCGGAGAGCCGGAAGGAAAAGCGAAGGAGGCTTTGAAGGAGCGGATGGATAGAGGGTATCCGGTGCCGTTTCTGCTTTTACGTCATCAAAACCGGGAGGTGTTTGAGGATTATATCTGGCACTGGTTTATGGTGATAGGCTATGAGGAGACGGAGAAGGATTTTCTGATTCAGACGGCGACTTACGGAGAGAAGAAGGCTTTTTCCTTTCACGAGATCTGGAATACGGGCTGTGAGGAGAAGGGCGGTATGATTTTGTATGAGCTGTCCGAAAAGTAATGGCCGGAATTATGCAGGCCGAACCTTCCGGATTGTATTACAGAAAAGAGGTTGACGTCAGAGTGTGGCGGCTTGCCTGCCGCAGAGGAGTGTGTTACAATCGTTTTAGCCTAATAAAGATAAAGGAGAGAAATGATATGGCAAATCCAGTAGTTACGTTTGAGATGGAGAACGGGGATATCATCAAGGCGGAGTTATATCCGGAAATTGCCCCGAATACAGTTCGAAATTTTGTGTCTCTTGCAGGAAAGGGATTTTATGATGGATTGATTTTCCACAGAGTTATCCGTGGATTTATGATTCAGGGAGGATGCCCGAATGGTACAGGTATGGGCGGCCCTGGTTATTCCATTAAGGGTGAGTTTGCGCAGAATGGTGTGACAAATGATCTGAAGCATACGCCGGGTGTGCTTTCCATGGCACGTGCGATGCATCCGGATTCTGCGGGAAGCCAGTTTTTTATTATGCATGAAGCGGCTCCGCATCTGGACGGCGCTTACGCAGCATTTGGAAAGGTGACAGAGGGAATGGACGTGGTCAATAAGATTGCTGAGACAGCGACAGACTACAGTGACCGTCCGCTGGAAACCCAGAGAATGAAAAAAGTTACGGTGGAGACATTCGGCGAAGAATATCCGGAACCGGAAACGATCTAGGTTAAAAGGAACAGGAAGATGAAAAAGAAAATCGACTATGAAAACTGGAATCGAAAAGAGATTTATGAATTGTTTCACGGCTATCTTTTTTATCTGACAGTTGAGATTGATATTACGGAATTCCTGGAGACGATTCATAAACATCAATGGAAATTTTATCCTTCTATCTGTTATTGTATTACCAAGACAGTCAATTTGGATGAAAGATACCGGTATGCAAAAGTGGACGGTCAAGTCTGTGTATGGGATCATGTGAATACTCATTATACTTTGATGCGCAAGAACACGGATCATCTTTTTACACATCAACGGACAGGATACCAGGAGGATTTCCAGAAGTTCTATGAGGCGTTTTTAAAGGATAAGAAAGAAGCGGAAAAATGCAGCAGCCTGTATGCCTATCAGCAAAAGGCGATGGATGACGTGCATATTTCCACGATGCCGAATACTGTTTACACGAGTCTTTCGTACGCCAAGCCGAATTCTTTTACAAAGTATGGAACGGACAATGTCAGTTACATTCCTTTTGTGATGATTGGAAAGTATCATGAGGAAAACGGACGGATGAAAATGCCTGTAACAGTAGAGTTTCACCATGCGGTAAATGACGGGTGGCATGCAGAGAATTTTTTCCGGCTGCTAGAAGAGTGCTGCAGAGGTTTTCAGCAAGAAAAGGAAGACGAAATGCACGATTAGAGAGAGATGTGAGCTGTTGCTGGTTCTGGCGGCAGCTCTTTTTCCATTTTACTAATGACCGGGAATGTGGTACACTATACGAAATATGGTGAAAAATGAAGAAGTAAGAGGTTGACTGCAGATGAGTATGGTAAAAACCGACAAGCTTGTATTTGAATATGAGAAACGAGACGAGGAAGGAAATGTCATCGGGAAGCAGCGGGCCATTGATGAGGTAGATCTGGAGATTGAAAAGGGGCAGTTTATTGCCATTTTGGGACACAATGGTTCCGGAAAATCCACGTTTGCAAAGCATATCAATGCGCTTTTAATTCCGGGAGGCGGCACGATGTGGGTCGGCGGCCGGGATACCAAAGATGAGGATGAGCTGTGGAACATCCGCCAGAGTGCGGGGATGGTGTTCCAGAATCCAGACAATCAGATCATTGCCACGGTGGTGGAAGAGGATGTTGGATTCGGCCCGGAGAATCTGGGGGTGCCGTCAAAGGAGATCTGGAAAAGAGTAGAGGATGCGCTGGAAAAAGTAGGTATGCTGGAATATCGTTACAGTTCGCCGAACAAGCTTTCCGGCGGACAGAAGCAGCGGGTGGCAATTGCAGGTGTGGTTGCCATGCGGCCGGAGTGTATTGTGCTGGATGAGCCGACGGCGATGCTGGATCCGAATGGCCGGAAGGAAGTGATCCGGACGGTCCGGGATCTGCAGCGGCAGGAGAAGGTGACGGTCATTTTGATCACCCATTATATGGAAGAGGTGACGGATGCCGACTATATTTATGTAATGGATAAAGGGAAAGTCGTCATGCAGGGAAATCCAACGCAGATCTTCTCGCAGGTGGATCTGTTAAAGCATTACCGCCTGGATGTGCCGCAGGCGACAGCAGTGGCGGATGCGCTGATTAAAAAAGGATTTCCGGTTTCCGCGGGAACGCTGACGAGACAGAAGCTTTGTCAGGAGGTTTGTGTCCTTGCAAAGGAGAGAGGAGTTCTTCAGAATTCCCTGCCGCCGGAAGTGGTCAAAGATCACGCGCGTACCCGACCGGACGGGGAGCCGATTTTAAGTCTTCGCGGGCTGAATTATGTCTACAGTCCGGGAACTGCCTACGAAAAGCAGGCCATGAAGGATGTCAATCTGGATATCTGGCAGGGCGAATTTATCGGCATCATCGGACATACCGGATCCGGGAAATCTACGCTGATCCAGCATCTGGACGGTCTGATCCGTGCTACCAGCGGAGAATTGTATTTTGACGGTGAAAATATTTATAAAGAGGGTTACTCTATGAAAGCTCTCCGGCAGCAGGTGGGACTGGTGTTCCAGTATCCGGAGCATCAGCTCTTTGAAGCGGATGTATTGAGCGATGTCTGCTTCGGCCCGAAAAATCAGGGGCTTTCCGAGGAGGAATGTAAGAAGAGAGCAAAAGAGGCACTGGAGATGGTTGGTTTTCCAGAGTCTTTATACAATGCATCTCCGTTCGATCTTTCCGGAGGACAAAAGAGAAGGGCGGCCATTGCAGGTGTCCTTGCCATGCGCCCGAAGGTGCTGGTACTGGACGAGCCGACAGCGGGACTGGACCCGAAAGGACGGGATGACATTCTGGATCAGATTGCACTGCTCCAGAAGACCACCCATATGACAGTAATTCTGGTTTCCCACAGTATGGAGGACGTTGCCAAATATGTGGACCGGATCATTGTCATGAATCACGGAGAAAAGATTTTTGATGACACACCGAAACAGGTTTTCCTACATTATAAACGGCTGGAGGAAGTGGGACTTGCCGCACCGGAAGTGACATATCTTATGCACGAACTGCGTGAAGCAGGCGTCCCGGTTTCCACAGATATCACCCTTGTGGAGGAAGCAGCCGATGAAATAGAAAGGGTATTAAAACAATGATACGAGATATTACAATAGGCCAGTATTATCCGGCGAAGAGCCCTGTTCATAAACTGGACCCGCGTGTAAAGATTGTCAGTACACTGTTGTATCTGATTTCGCTATTTTTATTCCGGAGTATTCCGGGCTATCTGATTGCCACGATCTTTCTCTTTGGATGCATCAAATTGTCCAAAGTTCCGGTAAAATATATTCTCAAAGGATTGAAGCCGATCTTCATTCTGCTGCTGATTACGATTCTCTTCAATCTGTTTTTGACAACCGGTGGCAGAACTCTGGTTCACATCTGGATGTTCCGGGTGACGGAAGAAGGGCTTCGGACAGCAGTTTACATGGCAATCCGTCTGATTTATCTGATCATGGGCGCATCTTTGATGACGTTCACGACAACGCCGACGGCACTGACCGATGCCATCGAAAGTCTCTTGCGTCTGCTGAATCATCTGCATGTGCCGGTACATGAAATCGCAATGATGATGTCCATTGCACTTCGGTTCATTCCGATTCTTCTGGAGGAGACAGACAAGATTATGAAAGCCCAGATCGCAAGGGGAGCGGATCTGGACAGCGGAAATATTATCCAGAAGGCCAAGGCCATGATTCCGATTCTCGTGCCGCTGTTCGTTTCAGCGTTCCGGAGAGCCAATGACCTTGCCATGGCAATGGAGTCCAGGTGCTATCGTGGCGGCGAAGGCAGAACAAAGATGAAGCCGCTTGTCTACAGTAGTCAGGATATCCGCGCGTATGTGATCGTAATCGTATACATGGTCGTTGCGGTGGGAGCAGGAAGATTTCTTCCGTTTCATATCTGGATTTTTTAATGGAAAAGAAAGCACTCTCAGTGGAAGTGTGCAAAACAAGAATAAAACTTATATATCAGAAAAAGAATCTTTTTACCGGCAAAACGGTAAAACAGATTCTTTTTTTTGATACAATGGAAACATGATAGACAGGTGTCATGTTTTGTGTGCTATAGTCAAGGAAAAAGAGGAGGAGACAAGATGAGATATGAGTGGATGGATGCGTACTTGTTAAAAAAGCGGGGCGTGACGAAAGATTATCAGCCGGTCTGGAACTGGATCCGATACCATGTGGGCGGAAAAATGTTTGCAGCCATCTGTCTGGATCAGGAGAAGCGCCCTTATTATATTAATCTGAAGCTGGAACCGGTAAAAGGTGAGGTATTCCGAAGCCAGTACGAAGACATTTTGCCGGGATACTATTCCGACAAAATCAACTGGAACTCGATCCGCCCGGACGGGGAGGTGCCGGATGACCTGATGAAAGACATGCTGGATGAGTCGTACCGCCTGGTACTGGAAGGATTCAGCCGGAAACGGCAGCGGGAAATTCTGGGTATCACCTGTTGTGGTGCAGACTGCCATGCGTGCAGCTGTTATGGCTCCATCTGCCGGGGATGCAATGAGCTTTCCGGAAAAGTATTCCACGCTCCGGAAGGAAAGGCCTGCCCGATTTACCGGTGCGCCGTTTACAAAAAGTACCGTACCAGCTGTGCCGGATGTGAGGATCTGCCGTGTGAAATCTGGAGGACAACAAAGGACCCGGAATTGGATGAGGCAGAATTTGAAGCTGATATCCGTCAGAGGATGGAGAATCTGAAAAGAGCATACGAAGATGGCATTTGATTATAAGAAAGAATGCAAAAAATTCTACCTTCCGACAGACGATCAGGAAAGCAGAAGAACGCTTAAACCAGTAAAAAGGCGCCGGTCCTGCCAAGGCAGAAGGGAATTTCTGACCTCAGCAGAACTGGCACCTTTGTTATGTATGTGTCTTTATTCGGAAATAGATCCGGACGGTCGGTTGGAAACCGGAATGCCGTTGACTTCCACACTGTCACTGAGCTGAATGACAAGGTATGGGATGCCGTCAATCAATTTTGTTTCCACCAGATCAGTCCGGTCCGGATTTACCTTGATGACCACATCCGGAGTCTTGACCTCGAAGGTTCGGGTGTTGGCCACGTTGGACGCCAGAAGAGACGGCGTGTCCCCGGCAGCAGCATCAAATTCCCGGTCAAACTGTTCCAGATTTTCCTCCCTGGCGCCGCTTCGCTCCAGAAGTTTCTTCACATCCGTCTTGTCCAGACGCAGCGGCTCCGGCTCATCTTTATGCTCTTCAATCATCTCCGTAAGGTTATCATGCAGTGTCTTGACGGTGTCAAAATTGCAAGAATCCCCAAGGGTATCACTGACCAGATACTGGAAGGTGGATTTCTGATCCCCTGCAGGCATCGGCACATGACAGCCAAGGACATTGTCAATCAGATCATCCTGAAATTCTTTTGCGTTTTTCGAATAATACAGAAGACTGTGGATGTCCGTGGAGCGGTCGTTAAAGGCCGGGAACAAAAATCCGATATCCGGCATTTCCACGATCCAGTCACGGATCCGGTCCTCAATATGATTGGTCTCCGAATTATAGCAGAGCCCTGCCTTGGAAAGCTTCACCGGGCAGATGCTGCAAAGGAGAAATTCATATACTTCGTCTGAAGCATCAAACATTTCTTCCCCGTCGGAAGATTTCCCGGGCACATCGTAGTTTGCGTGAATCAGAATAATATAATAATTTTCCCCATAGTTATAAAAATCGATAATTTTCTGGTAAAACTCATCCAGAAGCGAATCGTCCTGAAGCTTACTGTCCCGAAGTCTCAGAAGAAACTCCTGGGTGCCGCCGGAAGTTTCCTGCTCCAGCGGGAACTCCATATCCATCAGATTTTTCCCGATTCCTCCGGAAAGCGTCTTCTTAAACAGATCAAAATATTTAAACATTTCCTCCTCCGGGAGAGAAAGGAACGCATCTTTTGATTTCGTCTTTATCGTCTTTTCCCCGTCTACATAACAGCCACAGATCCGCGTAATGGCACAGTTGGCAGGAGAAAACTGCTTTTTAATTTCTGCGATTTCTTTTTTATTCATGTTCGTTCACCTCGCAGATTATCTTATCATGGATGAAGAAAATGTACAAGAAAAAGGCAGATTCTTTGGCCGCGGTGTGTTAAAATGAAGAAAGCAAACAGACGAAGGGGATCAGAACGTGAAACGAATCAAACTGACCGTCGCATACGACGGCACCAACTACTGCGGCTGGCAGGTACAGCCAAACGGAATCACAATTGAAGAAGTACTGAATAAAAAACTCAGCAAACTTACCGGAGAAGATATTCACATCATCGGAGCAAGCAGAACCGACTCCGGCGTCCACGCCCTTGGAAATGTGGCAGTTTTTGATACAACAAGTACAATTCCACCGGAACGGTTTGCCTATGCCATCAACCAGAGACTGCCCGAGGACATTGTAGTCACACAGTCCGAGGAAGTTCCTATGGATTGGCACCCAAGGTATCAGGACTGCATAAAATACTACGAATACCACATTCTCAACAGATCACTCCCGGATCCGCTGAAACGCCTGACCACAAGCCACGTCTCCTTCCCGCTGGATGAAGCTAGAATGCAGGAGGCGGCCAATTACCTCATCGGTACACACGATTTCAAAAGCTTCTGCAATATCCGCACAAACACGGACGACACCGTACGCACCATTTACAGTCTCGACGTTGTCCGGGACGGAGAAGAAATCACCATCTACATCAGCGGAAACGGCTTCCTCTACAACATGGTACGCATCATCGCCGGCACACTCATCCGCGTCGGCCGGGGATTCTATCAGCCAGAACAAGTCAAAGAAATCCTCGAAACAAAAGAACGAACTGAAGCCGGCGTCACCGCACCACCACAAGGCCTCAGACTTGCAAAAATACAATATTCATCGGGGACGTGTTCCGATTCAAAGGTACACGACGTAAATGAGTAAAAAATGGCCTTCAGCCCAGTAAAATCAAGGGCTGGAGCCAATTGTCAGATAATTTTCACTGGGGACGTGTTCCGGTGCATCGGAACACGTCCCCGGAAAGGAGGAGCGATGGGGAAGATCTATTTTGATAATGGAAGTACGTCGTTTCCGAAGGCGCCGGGTGTGGCTCGTGCGATGGCGGAGTTTCTGGAGCGGGGTGCGTTTAATATTAATCGTGGCGGCTACGAGGGGGCTTATGAGCTGGCGGGCCGGGTGCTGGATACGCGTGAGATGCTTGCGAAGCTGTTTCATGCGGAAAGTTCCAGACAGGTGATTTTTACCCCGGGAATCACATGGTCTTTGAACATGTTTTTAAATGGATTTTTGAGGGAGAGGGATCATGTGGTGGTCTCCGGCATGGAGCATAATGGTGTGATGCGTCCGCTGGAACAGCTGAGGAAGACGAAGGGAATTTCTTATGATGTGGCAAGGACGTCGTCAGAGGGCGAGGTGACAGCTGAGGCCGTGGAGGAGAAGATCGGTCCGAAGACAAGGCTGGTGCTTGTGCTGCATGCTTCCAATGTGTGCGGAACGGTGCTTCCGATTGAAGAGATCGGGGAGGTCTGCAAACGGCATGATGTCTTTTTTGCGGTGGATACGGCTCAGAGTGCGGGGGCACTTTCCATTGACATGCAGAAGGCAAACATCGATTTTCTGGGATTTACCGGGCATAAGGGGCTCAAAGGCCCGCAGGGGATCGGCGGCTTTTTGATTTCGCCGGAGCTGGATGCCTGTGTCCGGCCGGTGATTCTCGGCGGAACGGGAAGTCATTCGGATCTGCTGTCCCAGCCGGAAGAACTGCCGGATAAGTACGAGAGCGGAACGATGAATCTTCCGGGAATCATCGGGCTCCATGCGGCTCTTTCCTATCTGGAAGAAACGGGAATCGATGTGATCCGCAGGAAAAAGGAACAGCTGACCGCCCGGTTTCTGGATGGAGTCAGAGAGATCCCGGGTGTGCGTGTGATCGGAAAGCAGACGATGGAGCACCGGATGGCGGTGGTCTCTCTTGATTTTCCAGAAATGGATAATGCGATCGCGGCATTTCTTCTGGAACAGGAGTACGGGATTATGACGCGGGTCGGCCTGCACTGTGCGCCGCTGGCCCATCAGAGTCTTGGAACTTTTCCAAAAGGAACGGTGCGGTTTTCGTTCAGTGAGGAAAATACGGAAGAAGAAATTTCCAGAGGAATCGAAGCGGTCAAGCGGATTACTGAAAATAGAGATTATCTATAAACAATTATAATTATGTGAAAAAACGATAGAATAATCTGCCGGGCGAAATTGAAGCAGTTCCGGAAACATGTTACCCTTAACGTAAGAGAATCATTGACAGACAAAAGGCGCGGCTTACCAGCAGCCGTGTCTTTGTTTCGTGACAAAGGAGGAAAAAGAAATGGCAGATTATCATCAGATGTGGAAAGATCTTGGAATGGACGTAGAGACCCACGATCAGCTCTGCGAAGTGCTTCCGCAGGCGTTTGGAGATGTGTATCTTTCTCAGGAAAACAGACCGGAAGGAATGGATTATTATAATTTTGTTGTTGCGGAAATTCACGGCGTTCGTCCGGCAGAACTGATTGAGCATCAGAAAAAAGGCGGAAAAGTGTTTGGAACATTTTGCGTCTATGTACCGGATGAAATTGTGTTTGCGGCAGACGCAATTGCAACGGGACTGTGCGGTGGTTCCCAGTTCTGGGTTCCGGGCGGTGAGAAGGTGCTGCCGACCAATACCTGTCCGCTGATCAAGGCATCCGTAGGGGCAAGACTGGACCGGACCTGTCCGTTCTTCCGGATTGCGGACATGTATGTCGGTGAGACGACCTGCGACGGAAAGAAGAAAGCATGGGAAATTCTGGCGGAAGATGTGCCGGTCCATGTCATGGATCTTCCGCAGATGAAGCGGGAAAAGGACATCAAAGCATGGGCAGATGAGATCCGTATTTTCCGGGGCGTAGTTGAAGAGATGACAGGCAATCAGGTGACGGCAGAATCTCTGCACAATGCCATTGTTCTGATCAATAATAAGAGACGGGCACTTTCCAGACTGTATGATTTAAGAAAAAATGAAAAACTTCCGATCAGCGGAAAGGATGCCCTTTTGATTTCCCAGATTGCATTCTATGATGATCCGACCCGGTTTACCGAGATGACAAACAAGCTTTGCGATGAGCTGGATCAGAGAGTCAAAGACGGCGTCAGCGTATTCCCGGAAGGAACAAAGAGAATCATGCTGACAGGTACTCCGCTTGCGATTCCGAACTGGAAGCTTCACAACCTGGTAGAAACAAGCGGCGGTGCGGTAGTCTGTGAAGAAATGTGTACAGGTACCCGGTACTTTGAACGTCTTGTGGACGAAGCAGAGGGAACGGTGGATGAGCAGATCGACCATCTGGCAGAGCGGTATATGGGCATCAACTGTGCATGCTTTACACCGAACTCCGCACGAATCGACGATATTATCCGTCTTGCAAAAGAATACAAGGTAGACGGAATTATTGACGTGAACCTGAAATTCTGCAGCCTGTATGACTGTGAAGGCTACCATGTAGAAAAAGCGCTGAAAGAGGCAGGTATCCCGGTACTTGGCATTGAAACGGATTATACGGACAGTGACGCGCAGCAGCTTCGTACCAGAATCAGCGCATTTATTGAAATGTTAAACAGCTAAAGAAAGCTGGTGCAGGAATGATTTCATATTATGTGCTTTTTCCCAATCACGATAATGGGATGCGGCTTTACCGGGAAATGAAAGAAAACGGCCTGAAATGTACGATTGCTCCGACTCCGCGCGAGGCGAGCAAGTGCTGCGGCATTTCACTTCTTGTAAAAAAAGAAGATCTGGATCAGATCAGGCAGATTGTGAAAGAAAAACAGATTGAAATTCTTCAGATTGCAGAAATCAAAAAGGATATCGATCCCAACAGGGACCGGTATTGCTGAAAAACAGGCGGGGACGCAAATAAGCGTCCCCAAATCATGGTGGAGGGAATGAAACATGAATTACGTAGGAATCGACATCGGATCAACTGCTTCCAAGGTTGTGGTAAGAGGGGATGCAAATGCGCATTTCGTACTTCCGACCGGATGGAGCAGTAAGGAGACGACGAAGAAGATAAAAGAACATTTAAAAGAGCTGGGAGCAGACGTGGAAAACGACGACACCCGCGTTGTTGCTACCGGATACGGCCGTGTGGCTGTGGATTTTGCAGATCATGTGATCACAGAGATCACATGCCATGCAAGAGGAGGACGGGAACTGGCACACGGAGACTGTGCAGTCATTGATGTGGGCGGACAGGACACGAAAGTCATCATGGTGGAACAGGGCATGGTCGTGGACTTCCTGATGAATGACAAATGTTCGGCGGGAACCGGGAAATTTCTGGAGATTATGGCTAACCGTCTGGGCGTGACCATCGACGAACTGTTTGAGATGGCTGCAGCAGGGGAGGTCCTCCCGATCAGTTCCCTGTGCACGGTATTCGCTGAATCCGAGGTCATTAACTACATTGGTGAAGGGCAGAAACGGGAAAATATCGCTGCCGGAGTCGTAGATTCGGTGGCTGCAAAAGTAGCCCAGCTGGCACAGAGAAAGGACCTTCCTGATCACATCATCCTGACCGGAGGACTGAGCCACAGCATCTATTTCACAGATATTCTCAGTAAAAAAATCGGCAAAAAAGTAGAACCGACGGAAAATGGACGCTACGCAGGCGCACTCGGCGCATCTTATCTGGCGGAAGAAAAAAAGAAAAGAGTATAAAGATCACGGGTCTGTACTTGACGAATTCCCTCGACAACAGGTATGATAACAGAGAAGATTGGGAGGGAATTGCATGAAAATTTCAACAAAAGGAAGATATGCACTCAGGCTGATGCTGGATCTGGCTCTCCATGATCAGGAAAAACCAATCCGGCTCAAAGGCGTAGCCGCACGGCAGGGAATTTCTGTCAAATATCTGGAAAGCATTGCAGGGGTACTCGCAAAAGCAGGGTACATCCGAAGCCTTCGGGGAGCACAGGGCGGCTATTTTCTCAAATACAGTGCAGAACAATATAAAGTCGGCGACATTCTGAGACTGACAGAAGGAAGCATGGCACCGGTAGACTGCCTCGAAACAGAAGAAAACCACTGCCCGCGCGCAGAAACGTGCACCACACTCCGTCTCTGGAAAGAACTCGACACCGCAGTCAAAAGCGTAATCGATCACTACACACTCGCCGATCTCGTAACATGGGAAAAACAAAAAGGAAACGAATACATTATCTAACAGAAAGAAACAAAGCCCACGACGACAAGCAAAGTCCAAGGTGGGAAAAATAAAACAGAAGATACAGAAGATAAATAAGGCAAAAGGAAAAGGGGACAAATGTCCTCTTTTTCTTTTGCCTATCCCCATAAAAACAACAAAAACCCCTTGACAAAGAGAAACATATCTCATATAATTCCTATAAAATTTATAGGAAATCAACTCATTGGGGACAGGTTCCGATGCATCGGAACACGTCCCCGAAATAGAAAGAAGGGATTTACATGACTGTTTTTAGTAGTGTTTTGGATATGGTTGGTGGTACTCCGCTTCTTGAGGCGGGAAATCTTGAGAGGGAGTTTGGTCTGAAGGCGAAGATCCTGATGAAGCTTGAGTATTTGAATCCGGCTGGAAGTGTGAAGGATCGGATTGCGAGGGCGATGATTCTGGATGCCAGAGAGAAAGGGCTTTTGAAGGAGGGGGCTACGTTAATTGAGCCGACTTCTGGAAATACGGGCATTGGTCTTGCTTCGATGGCGGCGTCTCTTGGATATCGGCTGATTTTGACAATGCCGGAGACAATGAGTGTTGAGCGGAGAAATATCCTGAAGGCGTACGGGGCTGAGATTGTTTTGACAGATGGTGCCCGTGGAATGACAGGGGCAATTGAGAAAGCAAAGGAGCTTGCGCAGGAGATTTCGGACAGTTTTATTCCGGGGCAGTTTGAGAATCCGGTGAATCCAAAGGCACACATTGAGACTACAGGGCCTGAGATCTGGGAGGATACGCAAGGACAGGTTGATATTTTTGTAGCAGGTGTTGGAACAGGCGGAACCATCACAGGTGTGGGTACCTATCTGAAAGAGAAAAATCCGAATGTGAAGATTGTGGCGATGGAGCCTTCGGATTCGCCGGTGCTTTCCGGAGGAAAGCCGGGCCCGCACAAACTGCAGGGAATCGGTGCGGGATTCATCCCGGATACGCTGGATACGGAAATTTATGATGAGATTCTTACCATCGGTTCAGAGGAAGCGTTTTCCGGTGCGCGCCAGATTGCGCAGAAGGAAGGCGTTCTGGTGGGAATTTCTTCCGGTGCGGCTTTTGCGGCGGCAGTGAAGCTTGCGAAACGGCCGGAAAATGAAGGAAAGATGATTGTTGTCCTGCTTCCGGATTCAGGAGACCGGTACTACTCCACTCCGTTGTTTACTGCATAGAGAATCCGAATAACAGGCCAGAAAATAAAAAAGCAGCGAAAGGAAAGACAGAGTATGGAAAAAAATTTGACAAGAGACAAAAGAAACCTGAAATTTGAAACATTGCAGCTTCATGTTGGACAGGAGCAGGCGGATCCGGCTACAGACGCAAGGGCAGTGCCGATTTACCAGACAACCTCCTACGTGTTTCATGACTGCCGGGATGCAGAGGATCGTTTCAGCCTGAAAGCAGAAGGAAATATTTACGGCCGTCTGACCAATCCGACCCAGGCAGTGTTTGAGCAGAGAATGGCTGCTCTGGAAGGCGGTTCGGCAGCGCTTGCGGTTGCATCCGGTGCGGCAGCGATCTGCTATACGTTTCAGGGCCTTGCCGGACAGGGGGATCACATCGTGGCGGCAAAAAATATTTACGGCGGAACATACAATCTGCTGGCCCATACTCTGCCGGAATATGGAATCACAACGACATTTGTAGATCCATTTCAAACAGGAGCGTTTGAAGATGCGATTCAGGAAAATACAAAGGCCGTTTTTATTGAAACTCTGGGAAATCCAAACTCGGACATCACGGATATTAAGGCGGCGGCAGAGGCGGCTCATGCCCATGGGATTCCGCTTGTGATTGACAATACGTTCGGAACGCCGTATCTGATTCGGCCGATTGAACACGGAGCAAATATTGTAGTTCATTCGGCGACAAAATTTATCGGAGGCCACGGGACAAGCCTTGGCGGAATTATCGTGGAGAGCGGAGCATTTGACTGGGAAGCATCCGGAAAATTCCCGTCTCTGACAGAGCCAAACGCAAGTTATCATGGCGTGGTATTTTCCAAAGCCGCGCCGCAGGCGGCGTTTATCACAAAACTTCGTGCTATTGTTCTGCGTGATATGGGAGCAGCAATTTCTCCATTTAACGCCTTTTTACTGCTTCAGGGACTGGAAACCTTGTCTCTCCGTGTGGAACGTCATGTGGAGAATGCCCTGCAGGTTGTACGGTATCTGAATCAGCATCCGATGGTGGAATGTGTCCATCATCCTGCTGTGACGGAAGAGGAAGATCAGAAACAGTTGTATAAAGCCTACTTCCCGAAAGGCGGCGCTTCGATCTTCACTTTTGAAATCAAAGGCGGCGCAGAAGAAGCAAGGAAATTTATCGACAGCCTGGAAATTTTCTCCCTCCTTGCAAATGTGGCGGATGTGAAATCACTGGCAATCCATCCGGCTTCCACAACACATTCACAGCTGAATGAGGAAGAATTAAAAGAACAGGGTATCCGTCCGAATACCATCCGTCTTTCCATTGGAACGGAGCATATTGATGATATTATCGAAGATCTGGAGACGGCATTTGAGAGAATAAAATAGGAAAATAAGTATAGGAAGAGTTTTGGACAAGAAAGTTCGGAACTCTTCTTTTTGTATTCAAACAGCAGGATGAAAATTGTGAAAAATGTATATTACAAATGTCACAACTTGAATGATAATTGTAATAAGCTTACAAAAGCGAATTGACTTTTAGTATTCCAATGATATGATAAAGATAGTATTCAGACGGAAAAGGAGGGCTTTATGAAAAAGAAAAAAATCATGGTAGCAGGACATATTTCCCTCGATATTACTCCAGAATTCCACAATTCCGGAACACAAAAATTTTCGGAAATTCTAAGACAGGGGAAGCTTGTCAATGTGGGGCCTGCCCAGATGACATTGGGAGGTGCGGTTTCCAATACCGGACTTGCTTTGCAGAAGCTGGGGGCGGATGTGATTCTGACAGCAAAAATCGGGACAGATCTTTTCGGGGATATCATGATGAAAAAGCTGGAGGAGTACGGATGCCCGATGCATTTGATCCGGGATGAAGAGGGAGCCACTTCTTATACGATTGTGCTTGCTCCAAAAGGAAGCGACAGGGCATTTCTGCATGATCCAGGCAGTAATCACACGTTCTGTGCAGACGACCTGGACTGGGAGGAAGTAAAAAAGGTGGATTATTTTCACTTTGGGTATCCGACTTTGATGCGCCGGTTTTATGAAAATGATGGGGCAGGACTGGTAAAGCTGTATAAAGCGGTAAAGTCCGCAGGTCTTACTTCTTCTTTGGACCTCGCAGCTGTTGACCCGGAATCCGAATCGGGACAGTGTGACTGGGAAAGTATCTTAAAACAAGTGCTTCCATATGTGGACTTTTTCGTCCCGAGTATCGAAGAGCTTGCTTATATGGTGGATCGTGAAAAATATCAGGAATGGCAGGAAAGAGCAGAAGGCGAGGATATTGTATCGATTCTTTCTCTTAGCAAAGATGTCCGGCCTCTAGCTGAGAAAGTACTGTCCTATGGATGCGGTGCTGTCTTGTTAAAATGCGGTGCGGCAGGTATGTACTTAAAGACTTCGGGAAAAGAGAGAATGAGGAACGTGGATGCTGACTTGGAAGGCTGGGAAAATACAGAACTTTTTGAAGACAGCTTCGTCCCTGAACGGATTTTGTCCGGAACCGGAGCGGGCGACACCAGTATTTCGGCATTTCTGTATGCTGCCATGCAGGGATGTACACCAAAAGAAAGTATTGAATATGCCGCGGCGACCGGTGCGTGCTGCGTATCAACATACGATACGATCAGCGGCTTAAAGTCTTTCGCGGAATTAAGGGAAAAGATACAAAATGGCTGGAAAAAGCAGAAGATTATGAAAGAATAGGAGGAAAATAACAATGATTGTATCCATGAAAACCGTCTTAGACATAGCGGATGCAGAAAATATGGCGATTGGGGCCTTCAATGTTACAGAACTGGAAGGAATCCAGGCAGTATTAGGGGCAGCAGAAGAGCTGGGACAACCGGTAATTCTTCAATTTGCTCCGGTACATGAAGAGTATATCTCTTTGAAAACGATCGGACCGATTATGGTATTGATGGCTGACAAGGCAAAAGTACCGGTATGCGTTCATCTGGATCACTGCGACAATTTTGATATGATCCGGGAGGCGCTGGATATGGGATTTTCCTCTGTCATGTATGACGGATCCATGCTGCCGTATGAGAAAAACTGTGCATATACGAAAGCTGCAGTGGAAATCGCCCAAATGTACGGTGCGTCTGTGGAGGCTGAAATCGGCGCAATGAACAGTGAAGATGGAAAGGCACAGAATGACTGCTATACAGATCCGAAAGAGGCGGGAAATTTTGTCAAAGCGACTGGCATCGATGCGCTTGCATGTTCCTTCGGAACCGTCCACGGCTTATATACAGCGGAACCGAAGCTGGATTTTGACCGGATTGAGAAAATCCGGGAGACGATTGGAATTCCGATTGTCATGCACGGCGGAAGCGGAGTCAGCGATGAGGATTTCAGAAAATGCATTGACCGGGGTGTAAGAAAAATAAATTATTATACTTATCGCGCAAAAGCAGGCGGTGAATATGTAAAACAGAAATGCATGGAAACAGATGGACCGGTATTTTTCCATGATATCACATGCTGGGCAAGAGACTGCATGAAAGAGGATGTTCTTCATGCCATGCGTGTTTTTTCCGGATGCAAATAGGAGGGATAAAGAAATGAAACGTTCCGAAATTAATCAGGCATTAAAAAATATGGAAGAGATGATCAGAAAATGCGGTTTCCATCTTCCGCCATTCTGTGACTTTACACCGGATGAATGGAAAGAAAAAGGACATGAATATGATGAAATCCGTGATAATATGCTGGGATGGGATATCACAGACTATGGCCTTGGAAATTTCAAGAAGATCGGATTTTCTCTGATCACTCTCAGAAATGGAAATACGCATATGGATAAATATAAAAAAACATATGCGGAAAAGCTTCTTTATCTGGAAGAAGATCAGTCCGCAACGATGCATTTCCACTGGACAAAAATGGAAGACATCATAAACCGTGGAGGTGGAAATGTTCTGATCCGTGTTTATAATTCCAAAGAGGATGGATCTTTTGATGATACCGATGTTACCATCCATAGTGACGGAAGGGAATATACCGTTCCGGCGGGAACACAGATCAGGCTGACCCCGGGCGAAAGCATTACGGTATATCCGTATATGTACCATGACTTTGAAGTGGAGAAAGGAAGCGGGGCAGTTCTGTTAGGAGAAGTTTCCATGTGCAATGACGATAACACGGATAATCGTTTCTACGAGCCGATGGGAAGATTCCCGGAGATCGAAGAGGATGAAGCTCCTTACCGGCTGCTGTGCAATGAATATCCGCCGGCACCGTAAAAATACAGACAAATCAGCGCTGTGCAAAGCAGACAACCTGGAAAGATGTCTGACGCACAGCGCTATTTTTGTCGAGAATATATTACATTTGTCATTTAAAACATTGCAAATGTCATGTGGAAATCGTTACATTGTACACCTGCACAAAAAATCACGTTTTGCTATGATGAATCTATCAAAAATACACAAAGCAAAAGGAGGAAAGATTATGAAAAGAAAAGTGTTAAGTGTATTGCTTGTGGCAGCGATGGCAGGAACCATGTTAATGGGATGTAACAGCGGAGACAGTGGTTCCGGCGGATCGGACAATGGCGGATCATCCGACGACGGCGGCAAACACTACAAATTCGCCTATACCTGTATGGACGGAACAAACCCGTTCTTTGTGACAATCGAAGACAAGATCAAAGAACTGGTAGAGGCAAACGGCGATGAACTGATTTCTACAGACCCGGCTAATGATGTTTCTCTTCAGATTACCCAGGTAGAAGATATGGTATCCCAGAACATCGATGGTATCTTCTTAAATCCGGTTGAAGCAGAAGGAATTTTGCCGGCACTTGACGCACTGAAAAGCGCAGAAGTACCGATCGTAAACTTCGACACAGAAGTAGCGGATATGTCTTATGTAGCGTCTTATACAGGATCGGATAACTACAACGCAGGAAAAGTTTGTGGAGAAGACCTCGTAAAGAAATGTCCGGACGGCGGGAAAATCATCGTACTGGATTCCCCGACAATGAACTCCGTTACAGACAGAACAAATGGATTCCTGGATGCGATCGAAGGACACGGATTTGAAATCGTAGCACAGCAGGATGCAAAGGGAAATCTGGAAGTATCCATGGGTATCGCAGAAGACCTTCTGCAGGGCAACAGCGACGTTGTAGCAATCTTCGGTGGAAATGACCCTACAGCACTTGGCGCATTAGCAGCAGCAAACGCAGCAGGCCTTGAAGATGTATTAATTTACGGCGTAGACGGTTCACCGGATGTGAAATCCGAACTGGCATCAGGAGATTCTCTGATGGAAGGTACCGGAGCACAGTCCCCGATCGCGATCGCAGAAAAAGCAGTAGAAATCATGTATGACATCATGGAAGGAAAAGAGGTAGAAGACCGTTATCCGGTTGATACTTTCCTGATCACTGCTGACAATGTAGAAGAATACGGCACAGACGGCTGGCAGTAAGAAGAATGTATTTCAGGGGAACGGACGATTGTCTGTTCCCCGGACTTGAGGAAAAGCAAAACAGGAAGTAGGTGAAAGCGTGAGCAAAAATGTGCTGTTGGAAATGAAACATATACATAAGCGCTTTGCAGGGGTGCATGCGCTTAATGATATCAGCCTGGAACTGCACGCAGGAGAAGTACATGCCCTCCTTGGGGAAAACGGAGCCGGAAAGTCGACACTGATCAAAGTCCTCGGAGGGATTTATTCTGCGGATGAGGGAGAAATATGGATTGATGGGAAAAAAGTAGAAATCAAAGGCGTAAAAGATGCCCAGGACAATGGGATCGCGATCATCCATCAGGAGCTGGTATTGGTTCCGCACATGACAGTAGCGGAAAATATTTTTCTCGGAAGAGAATTTGGAAGCGGTTTCCTTATTAACCGGGCGAAGATGAACGAGGAAGCGCAGAAGCTTCTCGATGCCAATCAGGTGCATATTAAAGCCGATACTCTGGTAGGTAAGCTGACAATAGCACAGCAGCAGATGGTAGAAATTGTAAAAGCAATTTCGTACAATTCGAGAATTCTTGTCATGGATGAGCCGACCTCTTCGATTGCAGATAAAGAAGTGGAATTCCTGTTTGAGACGATGAGGAAACTGGCAAAACAAGGCGTTGGAATTATCTATATATCGCACAAAATGAGCGAGCTCGAAGAAATTTGTGACAGAGTAACCGTCATGAGAGATGGTGAGTATGTCGGAACCAAAGTGGTAAAAGAGACAAACAAAGATGAGCTGATTGCCATGATGGTAGGTCGTGAACTGACAAGCTATTACACAAGAGAGTATCAGGAACCGGGGGAAGAAATACTCCGGTGTGAACATATTTCTGACGGTAATATGGTACGTGATGTCAGCTTCAATCTGCACAAAGGAGAAATCATCGGCTTTGCCGGACTGGTGGGGGCTGGAAGAAGTGAAACAATGAAAGCCATTTTCGGTCTGACCAAAGGAGCCAAAGGAGATATCTACCTGAAAGGGAAAAAAACAAAGATCTCGTCACCTGTAGAAGCAATGAAAAACGGCATTGCCCTTGTCCCGGAAAACAGAAAAGAGGAAGGGCTCTATAAGGTACAAAGTGTGCGGTTTAATATGACCATTGAAATTATGGATCAATTCATAAAAGGAATCCGGGTTAATGAAAAGAAAGAAATCGAAATCACACAGAAATACATTGACATGATGTCTACAAAAACTCCGACACAATTACAGAAAATCGGAAACCTTTCCGGCGGAAATCAGCAGAAAGTTATCATCGGAAGATGGCTTGCCACCAATCCGGATGTATTAATTATGGATGAGCCGACCAGAGGAGTGGATGTAGGAGCGAAATCCGAAATTTATGTGATCATGAATGAACTGGTGAAAAAAGGCATGTCCATCATTATGATTTCCTCCGAACTTCCGGAAATCATCAACATGAGCGATCGGATTTATGTCATGTCAGAAGGCCGTGTTACAGGATGTCTTTCCCATGAGGAAGTCACTCAGGAAGCTGTGATGCAGCTGGCGGCGAAGTAGAAGGAAAAGGGGGAACGAAACATGGCTCAGACAAAAGGAAATAAAGCAAAACTGCCCGCTACAGAAAATAAAGCAGCAGTATTTTTGAGGGAGAACCTGGGAATTATTATAGCACTTCTGGTGCTATGTGTTCTTCTTGCGGTTTTGCCGGCAACAAGCAGTTCATTTTTATCGACCCAGAATATGTTTAATATTCTGCGGCAGATTTCGACCAATATGCTGATTGCGTGTGCAATGACCATGGTAATTATTCTGGGAGGAATCGATCTTTCTGTTGGATCGATCATTGCTCTTTCCGGAGTAATCGCGGCAGGATGCGTATCAAGATACGAGCTTCCGATTGCTGTAGCACTCATAGCGGGAGCCCTGGTTGGTGTTGTAATCGGTGTTTTCAACGGATTTGTAATCTGTAAGACAACCATTCCGCCATTCATTGTTACACTGGCTACCATGAATATCGCCAGAGGACTTGCAAAAGTATATACCGGCGGTTCTCCGGTGCGTGTTGTTACAAAAGAATGGCAGTTTATCGGTGCAGGCTATATCGGACCGGTTCCGGTTCCTGTTATCATTATGATTATTGCCATCATTATTACAGCATTGATGATGAATAAGACCAAACTTGGACGTCATATCTATGCGGTAGGTGGAAACACACAGGCAGCAGAGTTTTCTGGAATCAAGGTAGCAAGAGTCAAATTTATTGTACACGCTTATGCGGGACTTATGGCAGGACTTGCCGGAATTATTCTGGCATCCAGAATGTATTCCGGACAGCCGACGGCAGGAGAAGGCGCTGAGATGGATGCCATTGCAGCCGTTGTAGTAGGTGGAACATCCATGGCAGGAGGTTCCGGTAAAATTGGAGGTACGATTATCGGTGCTCTGATTATCGGTGTACTGAACAATGGTCTGAACCTGATGAATGTAAATTCATTCTGGCAGGACGTAGTAAAAGGTGTCGTTATTCTCCTGGCGGTATTTATTGACTATATCCGAAACAGAAAATAATAAGAAATATCATAAAAAGGAGACTGGTGCGTCATTTTTTCGCAGCGGTCTCTTTATAATAAAGACGCTTGATAAAATAGACTAAAAGTTATACCATGATAGATAAGTATTGTGACGAAGAAGTGAACGGAGCAGAGAATGAAAAGAACAAAATGGATTGCGGCAGCACTGTGCATTGCACTCTTCTTCAGCGGATGCGCAAAAGAACAAGATCAGGAAAAACACATCTTTGGGGCTACTTACATGACAAGAAACAACCCCTATTTCGATGTCCTGAACGATGAGATTGCCGAGGGAATAGAAGCGAACGGGGACAAACTGATTGTCCGGGATCCGCTTCAGGACCAGGAAAAGCAGAATCAGCAGATCCTCGATATGATCGATGAAGGAATAGAAATTCTTTTTCTCAATCCCGTAGACAAAGTAAAAGTCAAACCGGCATTAAAGGCATGTCAGGAAGCCGGCGTTGAAATTATCAATATTGATACCCAGGTGGATGATACGGACTATGTTCTGTCCACGATCGAGACGGATAATTATCAGGCAGGACAGGAATGTGCAAAAGATATGATGAAACGGGTGGATTCGGCCAGAATTATCATTCTGGATAATCCGATGCAGGATTCGATTGTCCAGAGAGTCCAGGGATTTTTGGATACCATCGAAGGACATCCGGAATATCAGGTGGTACAGCAGATTTTCAGCGGCGGAGAAATTGAAATCTCAGCAGAAGTAGTATCCGGACTTCTGGACGAAGATTTTAATGTTGTATTTGGCGGTAACGATCCGTCTGCACTTGGCGCCCTTGCGGCTCTTCAGAAAGCAGGGAGAGAGGAAGGAATTCTGATTTACGGAGTAGACGGCTCCCCTGATTTTAAAGCCATGCTGGATCTGGGGTATGTAACCGGGACAAGCAGTCAGAGCCCGGAGACGATCGGGAAGATGGCGACGGAAATGGCATATCAGGCAATGGATGGAAAAGAAGTGGAGAAATATGTCAAGCTTCCAAGCAGGCTGATTACAAAAGAAAACCTGATGAATTACGACATAGATGGGTGGCAGTAGGATGAAAAGAAAAGCAATGAGTATTATTAAACTGCTCTTTTTTCTGATTAACATGGTACAGGCAGGCGGAATCAGCCTTTTTATCTATATGACGACAAAGAAAATCTGTGAGGATGATCAGGCCAGAGTATTTCTGGGGCAGGTAGATGCCATTCCCAAATATCCGGAAATGATTGTCTGGAGTGCACTGCTTCTCATTGCTCTTCTTGGATGCGACATGCTGATCCGGGAGACGCGGAAAGAACAAAGCGGGAAAATCATTGCGATTACACTGGGAATAGATCTGGTGTGCAGCATCGTTCTTGTCTGGATTCTGGACTTTAATTATAATGGTGTGATTTTGCTTGTCTTCGCCAATATTCTTGTATTTGTCAATGATACAAAGATAAAATACCTTCTGATCGGTATTGCGACACTTGGATATCTGGTGGCGGACTACGATTTGATTTCTGTATCCAATCATCTGTTTTCCGTCAGGGATTACATACAGTATTACAACGAGACACAGCAGCAGCTGTTGTTTTCCGTCTACAATATACTGGGATCATTGAATATTATGATTTTCATTCTGTATTGTATTAACATCATTAATGAACAGCGAAATACCATTCAGGAAGTGAATGAATGGTCCAGACAGCTTCAATATGCAAATGACCGGCTGAAGGATTACAATGAAATGACAGAAAAAATGGCTGAAACAAGGGAAAGAAACCGGGTGGCCAGAGAAATCCATGATACGCTGGGTCATACTTTGACCGGTTTGTCTGCCGGAGTTGATGCCTGCATTGCGCTGGTCGACATTGACCCTGGACAGACGAAAAAACAGCTGGAAGTAATTGCAAAGGCGGTACGAGGAGGGATTAAAGATGTCCGCAGTTCTGTTTCCGAACTGCGTGCAGATGCGCTGGAACATTTTCAGCTGGATGAAGCCATAAGCGATATGATCGCAGAAATGAATTCACTTGCGGGGGTGGAAGTAGTGTTTCATTCAGAAGTGAAACCATTCCGGTTTAGTGAAGATGAAGAAAATGTTGTTTACCGAATCATACAGGAAGGCATTACAAACGCCCTGCGTCACGGGAAAGCAACAAGAATACAGATTGACGCCAGAAAAATTGATGGAGTACTGCATCTGACAATTCAGGACAATGGATGTGGATGCAAAGAGATAAAGAAGGGATTCGGAACAAAACATATGAAAGAACGGGTTGCCATGCTGGGCGGCTCGATCCACTTCTCAGGAGAAAATGGATTCTTGATTGATGCCCGGATTCCGATAAGATGGGGTGAAGAGTATGATTAAAGTACTGATTGCAGATGACCAGGAGCTGATTCGGCAGAGTCTGCAGATTGTTTTAAACAGCAAACAGGACATTGAGGTATCAGATGTGGCTGCAAATGGCCAGGAAGTGATTCAGTGTATTCGGAAAAATAAGCCGGATATTATACTGATGGATATCCGGATGCCTAAAATGGACGGGGTCCAGTGTACAAAAATTATTAAGGAAAATTATCCGCAGATTAAGATCATCATTCTGACAACCTTTGATGATGACGAGTATGTATTTAACGCTCTGAAATATGGGGCAAGCGGATATCTTCTGAAAGGTGTCTCCATGGATGAACTGAGTGATGCAATACGCACTGTTTATAGCGGACGTGCAATGATCAATCCTGACATTGCGGCAAAAGTGCTGAGACTGTTTTCACAGATGGCGCAAACCAACTATACCATTCCTGTTGAGGAAAAAGATATCCGCCAGCTGACAAAAACAGAATGGAGAATCATTGCACAGGTAGAAAAAGGAGCAAGCAACAAGGAAATTGCAGATACACTGAGCCTTTCCGAGGGAACGATCCGTAATTACTTAAGTACGATTCTGAACAAGCTGAATCTAAGAGACCGGACGCAGCTTGCAATCTGGGCAGTACAGACGAACGCACACAAGAATATGACTGAAGAATAGGAAGATGAGATTGTACAGGAAATGGATAACAAGAATGATACAGGCAGCGGCAGCACTGCTCTTTCTGACAGGAATGTATTTCTGGAGCAGACCGCAGGCACAGACACAGGAGCTGGAGTTTGGCATGTTTACCGGAAGCAACTGGGGCGTGGAAAACGCAGACGCTTTCGTTATTATCGACAGGGCGATTGAGCGTTTTGAAGAAAGCCATCCAGGAGTAACGGTCCGCTATACTTCGGGAATTGAAAAAAAGGATTACTCCGAGTGGTGTGCAAAGCGCCTTCTGGAAGGAGAAATGCCGGATGTCTTTATGGTTCTGGATACGGACTTTAACCAGTACTGTTCCCTTGGAATTTTGCAGGAACTGAATACGTTTATAGAATCAGATCCGGAGTTTCAAAGCGAAGAGATTTTCCAGACAGCGATGGATATCGGAAAGGGCATGGAAGAAATCCA
The DNA here is from genome assembly GCF_005844125.1 of Pseudoflavonifractor sp. BSD2780061688st1 E11. Taxonomy (NCBI): domain Bacteria; kingdom Bacillati; phylum Bacillota; class Clostridia; order Eubacteriales; family Oscillospiraceae; genus Pseudoflavonifractor; species Pseudoflavonifractor sp. BSD2780061688st1 E11. The sequence goes on along the minus strand of NZ_SPHM01000003.1, from coordinate 2,742 downwards.
GTATGCACTTCCATATGAAGTAGTTCCAACGATGCTGTTTGTCAATAAGACACTGCTTCGGCAGGAAGGAATTGAAATGCCCCAGCAGGATTGGACCTGGGATGATTTTTTGGAAATCTGCAGAAAAGTGACAAAAGATACAGATGGTGACGGCCGGATTGACCAGTTCGGAACTTATAATTATTCCTGGCAGGATGCGATGTATACAAGCGGCGGAAGCGCGTTTGATAATGAAAAACAAAATGTAGACTTTTCCAATCAGTATGTGATTGAGTCGGTGAAATTTATGAAAGAACTACTGGCTCTGAATCAGGGCGAAAATGTGACACAGGAAGACTTTGATGCAGGAAAAGTCGCCTTCATGCCTCTGACGTTTGCAGAATACCGGACATACAAAACTTATCCATACAAAATCAAGAAGTATTCCAATTTCCAATGGGACTGCACGACATTTCCAGGCCGTACCCACGGAGAGAATATTTCCAAGGTGGACGCACTTCTGATAGGAATCAATCATGATAGTACGGAGAAAGAACTGGCGTGGGAATTTTTGAAAGAACTTGTCTGTGGATACGAAAGCCAGCTCGATATTTTCCGCTACTCACAAGGCGTATCCGTCCTGGAATCTGTAGCAAGATCTGAGAAAACGGCCTCGATTATTCAGGAAGATATGGATAAGGAAGAACAGGTTATCAGTGGAGAACTGTTGTGTGATGTCATTGAACACGGAACGATCACACCGAAATATTATCAATATGAGACGTACGAACAGATGATCAGTCTGGCAAACACCGAAATTACAGAGATCTTCGAAAAGAATAAGAATATAGAAAGCAGTATGAAGATTTTTCAGAGGGAAATCCGAAAATATCTGAATCAGTAAAAATAAGAAGCCCGGATACGATTGCGAGAAGAACAGAGTCTTCCCAAGTATCCGGGCTTTTTCCAGTAGAAACCACTTCAAGCGGCCCCGGCTTTATGTAATAATGAAAAGGATATGATAAAACGTGCTGTATTTCGCTGACATGCATATCCATCAGCCGGATTCCTACCAAAAAGCTCAGTGACAGAAATCAAATTCCGGAGCTGGAATACAGGGAAGATACAGCACACAAGCAAAGAAGAGGAGGGAGGAACAAGGTCAGTCCTGAGCGATAAAAGCCCGATTGAAATATGAAAGAATACGATCGGAAGCATCGCAAAAGAGAAAGGAAAGGGACATGGCAAGAAAAGGAGAAAATATTTACAGAAGGAAAGACGGACGCTGGGAAGGCAGATACATTGCAGACAGATCAAAAGACGGCAAAGCAGTATACCGTTCTGTCTACGCAAAAACCTATACCCAGGCCAAACAGAAACTGCAGGAAGCAAAAGAAACAAGTCAAAAAGAAATAGAGAAGAAATATCTTCCTGATTCGGAAAAAGAATTTTCGGAATTTCTCTATCGGTGGCTCGAATATATCCGGCCCCGCATCAAAGAATCTTCTTATGTAAAGTATGCAAATCTGATTGAACTTCATATTGACAAAGAAATCGGAGCAATCAAACTTGGCAGTCTGAATACTGCCATCATTGACGAGTTTATCAATACCCTTCTGGAGGGAACAGAAGAAATAGCTCCCCTTTCAGCAAAAACCGTTACAGACATTCTGGGAGTCGTCCGAAACGTGATCCGCTACATCAATGGACGATTCCAGAGAGTCGACTGTGATCTATCCCAGATCACCATAAAAAAGGAAGAAACCCGGATGCGGATTTTAAGCAGAGAAGAGCAGGAACAGCTGATCCGGTATCTGCGGGAGTATCCGTCACCAATGAACTGCGGCATCTTCCTGACCTTATTTACCGGACTTCGGATCGGGGAGCTCTGTGCGCTGACATGGGAGGATATTCATCTGCGCGAAAAAGAAGTGTTTATTCGGAAAACAATGCAGCGCATTCAGAATAAAAGACCGGAGAAACCACGGCTGGAGTGGGGAAGCAGGACCAGAATTATCATCACTCCGCCAAAAAGCAGCAAGTCAATCCGGCATATCCCGATCCCGGAAAGTGTAGCGGAAGTACTTGGGGAATACCAGAGATACGGAAACGAATATCTCCTGACGGGAAAAGAAAACAGTTACGTCGAGCCCCGCACCCTCCAGTATCATTTTAAAAAGGTTTTGAAGAAATCAAGCATCGAGGAGGCAAATTACCATGCGCTGCGCCATACTTTCGCGACGAGATGTATTGAACTTGGCTTTGACATCAAAAGCCTCAGCGAGATTCTGGGCCATGCCAGCGTTAATATCACGTTGAATCGGTATGTGCATCCATCTATGGAATTAAAGCGGGATAATATGGAAAAACTCTCCGGGCTGATTGCGGAATAACCAGTCCATATTACATTCAACGGTAAAAACAGCAGGAAATAACGGTAGAATAATAAAAAAATCGCAGAGTGTGATACTCTGCGAACCCGTTATTTTTGTATACGAAATAGTGAAAACTTTAAGGCTGTTTTCACCTCCCTAATTATAACACAACAAACTGAAAATGCAATTCTATCATACTGGAAGATGTCGTAAAAGACGGGATTCCTTCGTGAGGACAGAAAAGTGGACAGCCTTTTTTCTTTAAGATTCATTTTTCGACTTGTAGAGTTTTCAAAATTATGCGTCAAATCCCCGACTTTGCCACTTTATAAAAAGTAAATCTTCCAAAAACATCGTATTTATCAATGTTTTTGGAAGATTGATTCAA